>NZ_DJDT01000134.1 GCF_002432345.1 Pedobacter sp. UBA5917 | reverse complement strand
CGGGCACCTTCGGTGATGTTTATCAGGCCTGACCAGGTGCACCGCCTGATCGCATTTGAAGATGCCTTCATCAGCACCTCGATCATTACCGAAGATAATATCCGCGCGGAATACCTTAATCCGCTCCAGAACCTTGCCCCGTTAAAGCCACTAGCGGTCACAGGGGAAACAATGGCTGTGCTTTCTCAGACTGCTGCGCTATGCGTCAAGCTATCGGAGAAAAAAGAGGAGAAACTCTACCATGCCATTTTACAGGAAAGCTGCCAGACTCTGGTTGCGATAGTGGTCTCCCAGTACCTGGCAACAGCTGAAGGGGAAGGGCAGTTTAGCCGCGCCGGAGAAATTACCCGTTCATTTAAAGCCGCTCTGGAAAGGGATTTCAGGGAGATCAAGACCCCGGCGGCTTACGCAGATGGGCTGCATATATCAACATCCTACCTGAACGAGTGCGTGAAAAGCGTTACGGGGAAGTCCGTGAGCGCGCATATCCAGCAGCGTGTCATACTGGAGGCAAAACGCATGCTCTACCATTCCAACCGGCCCATAAAAGTCATTGCAGCTGAACTCGGCTATGATGACCATTCCTACTTTATCAGGCTATTTGTCAAGCTTACCGGTAGCACACCGGTGGTTTTCCGGGATAAAAACCGCGAATAGTCCTATACTTACTTCCTGCCGTTATTGTTTGCCGAGAACATCCGGTGTTCCTTTGCGTATCCAAAACAAAAGATCAGAATGGAAACAATACAGAAGATAAATTTACTGAAAGATAAAAAGATAGCCGTGATAGGCGGTGGTCCGGGCGGGCTGATGCTGGCCCGGCTATTACAGATGAAGCATGCCGATGTGCAGGTTTATGAAAGGGATTACAGCCAGGCTTCGCGTGTGCAGGGGGCAATCGTCGATCTGCACTATGAATCAGGGCTCAAAGCGATGGCTGCCGCGGGGCTGATGGAAGCATTTAAAGCAGGGTATATCCCCGGTGCGGACCGGTACCGGGTGCTTGATCCGCAGGCAAATATCCTATTGGATGAAGGGGAGCAGGCTACAGAGGCGAAATTTGGTGAGGAGAGCTTTAGACCGGAGATTGACCGGGGGGTGTTAAGGGATATCCTGATTGCCTCGCTGCTGCCGGGAACAGTGGTCTGGGACAGTCAGTTCAGCGCTATGGAGCAGGAAGGAGAGCTGTGGAAAATCCACTTTCGTAACGGGAACACCGCAACCGCAGATATCGTTATCGGCTCGGATGGTTACCGCTCGCAGGTCCGTGGTTATCTGACCGATATTACCCCGCTGTATTCCGGCGCGATGATCATCCAGGGAGAGATCGAAGACCCAGAATTAGCCTGTCAGGAAATGCACAGCCTGGTTAACCAGGCCAACCTGATGGCCATGGGTGCAGGGGCAACGATTGCTGCGCAACCGCGCGGGGATGGCGGTCTGACTTTTTATGCAGCATCGCTGTATCCGGAAAACTGGGCAGCTGCAAACGGTATAGATTTCAGCAGGCCTGAAGAAGTACGCACCTATCTGAAGGAACATTTTGCAGCCTGGAACCCTGTGTTTTTTACGCTGTTTGAGGCCTGCAGGGGTTTTATCCTGCGGCCGCTCAACTATTTTCCCTTCGAACAGGAATGGGAGAGTAGGGATAACCTGACGCTGCTCGGTGATGCCGCGCACTTGATGCCACCAAACGGTGAAGGGGTAAACCTGGCGCTGCTGGATGCACTGGACCTGAGCGAATGTCTGACCAGTGGAGGGTTTGGGGACCTTAAGCAAGCGATTTCGGTTTATGAGAAAATCATGCTTGAGCGGTCAGCAGAGCTGTGCAGGGAAACGGTTGAGGGGATAGCCGATTTCGCCGCACCAAGCGATGAATCGGTACGCGAGTTTATAAAGATGTTTACCGTGGATAGGAGCCTATCCTGATAGAATATCAGTTAAATTGATTTTGCGTATAAGGGTTATAGCAGGTAGCCTGGTGAGTTGTGATTGTTACCAGGGGCCTGCAAAACATTTTAGGCATTTACCCTGTTAAAAAAGGAGTTTACTAAAACCATATACCATGAAAATCAGTTATCAGGATCTCAAAAATAAAACCGTTGTGATTACCGGAGCATCTAGCGGGGTAGGTCTTGCAACAGCGGAAGCTTTCGCCAGAGCAGGCAGTAAATTGATCCTTACTTCCAGGGGAGAAGAAGCGCTGGACAGTGCTGTTGAACGCTGCAGGGCGTTGGGTGCGGAAAGTTTGGGCGTGGCGACAGATGTTTCGGAATATCCACAGGTGGAAAACCTGGTTAACCGCGCTTTGGAGTTTGCCGGATCTATTGATTATTGGGTAAACAATGCCGGGGTGATGGCCAGCGGTAAATTCGAGGAGATACCGATCGAGGTATCGCATCAGGTGGTAAAAACCAATCTTTTTGGTTATATGAACGGCGCGCATGCGGTAATACCGGTTTTTAAGAAACAAGGCTATGGTGTGTTGATCAATAATGTTTCCATTGGCGGCTTTATGCCGGCGCCTTACAGTGCGGTATATTCATCCACTAAATTCGGCATTAAGGGAATGATGGAATGTATACAGGGCGAACTATCGGACCAGGCCGATATACATGTGTGTAACCTTTATCCGCAGATCCAGCGTTCTACGGGAAATATGCATTCAGCCAAATATTCAGGGCTTGATTTCAAGATCCCCCCATCTGCCGCTGATCCGAGGGATACTGCGGAGGCATTATTAAACCTTGCACTGGATCCTAAAAAAGATAAATTTCCGGATTTTAACTCATGGGCATTGAAGACCATGCATAGTATATTCCCCAAACTGTTGGTTAATACCGCCTCGGCAGGGATGCGTGTACTGATGAAGCTCAAAGATGGGGCGCCGACGGATGGCAATGTATTACGGCCTTCGGGATATCCGCATAGGATTTATGGGGAGACGCTGTTGCCGGTTCCATCAAAAAGGACTAAACTGATAATGGGGCTTGGGGTATTGGCGGCGACGGGCATGATATTAGTGGGTAGGAATAGGCAATCCGGTTAGAAAAGGCCTCTCCGATTTTTAAAATTGTTTTTGATATCCAAGAAGGAGGTTTTATACCGGTTAAATGTTACCAAAAGTTCCATTATCGATGGTCGGTCTGCCGGCTTTACAGAATTAACTTCCGCCGAAATACTCAATTAAATAAATCTCAAAATTATCCAGTGACCATTAATGAGGGGGAACCTGCTGAGCTAATTCGGTGAAATCAGATGTTGCCATTTGTAAAGGCAATTCGGCTGGAGTTCAAACAACAGTGAACCCGACCGTTTTACCAGTCCACTTTCTTTAGACTCACCGTACCACTCATATTTAAACTTGAAAGGCGCGTGTAAACGCAGTCAAGTGAATTTAATCTTCTAAGGCCTCTTATGTCCAGACTGATCAAGGGATTCTCAGCTAAAGAAATTTCCTCCAGCGCCCTGCAAGCAGTAAAATCCATTTGAGTAAGTTCATTTTCATCCAGCCTAATCATCTTTATAGCCGGACATGCAATGATTTTCAAATCAGACAAGCGGTTTTTTTGAATTTCAACATTGGTAAGCTTAGGCAGATTCGAAAGGATAATTTTGCTAATTGAATTCCTGCGCAGTAAAATGTCTTCAAGTTTGTCCAGTCCGCTGAGGTCTATGGTTGTAATTTTATTCTGATGCAGATACAAGGTCTTTAAGTTTACCAAACCCTTGAGATTAACCTCCTGGATTTGGTTATCATAACCATAGATTTCTTCTAAACTGCTCATGCCCTGTAAATCAAGCGCGTTCACCTGGTTCGTCCAAAAGCTTAAATGTTTCAGGCTGGTAAAACGCTTAATACCTTCGAGTGAAATAATCCCTGCCTGGTCAAGGTCGAGTTTAGTGACTTTCTGAGCTTCAGATACCTGAATTTCTCCGTCATGATTTAAATCTATGCCCAGATTTAACAGTCGCTTTTTGAAATTAGAATCGCTTATCTTTAAGTTTTGAGCGCTGGAAAGTAAAGGCAGTAAGCCAGCCAGCAATAGCACAAAAAACAGGTTTCTTTTCTTCATTTTGCTTTTTTAGTTAATGGTTACAACGGTGGTTTTTCCGGCCTCTTTAATTTCTACGAAGCCACCAATCTGGTTTTCGATGAATACATCATAATACCTGTCTTCATAAATCGCCGAGGAGGCAAGCGCATTTCCATAAACATTGTAGGTAGTACTTGTCCCGGTTTGCACTGCTACCGTCTTTTGTTTAGCAAAAGCTATCCAGCTGACGATATAATATTTGCCCGGTTTAAGGCCGTTAAACTCAAAACTTCCTATATCATCAGTGTAGCGACCTTCCAAGCGATAAGTAAAGGCAACAGGCCCTAAAGTCGCCTGTTTTTTACGATTATTGTATTTCTTTTGCAATTCCAGAAAGGCCGAGAAATATGGGGTAACAGGAAAAAGAAGTATCTGACTTCCTTTTACACCAAAATTATCTTTACCTTGTTTTTTCAGGCTAGCTGTACCCTTTATGCTAGAGGTACCTTTTTCCATCAATTGGGCTGTTTCGGTTTCATTGAAGGGGATATCCGGTAAAATCCATTCCGGTCCCTTTTGCCCGTAAGTTGTAAAAGTATACGTGCATATCAGAATTATAATTGATAAGGCTTTGGCTATTTGTTTAATCATAACGATGTAGCATAAACAAGTTTAATTTGTTCTTGAAATTTTAGGTTCAAATGAGTACGAACGGGGTATCGCTTGCCATGGTAAAACCAAGTCAGGGAATTTTGGAGAAAAATAAAATGATCTGAGGGGATTTGACGGGTTAACCAAATCAACCTCAAATCATTTTTTTATTCAATTCTTCAACTTTTTTTATTTAGCCGAACGGTGATTTCTCCATCATCGAGTCCTACAATGTTTTCATCGGCGAAGACAGCCGGTTCGCTCTTTTGCAGGTTTTTTAAGAGCTCCTCGGTACTGCCGCTATGATTGATGGTGAGCGTGGAGCCTCCGTCTGCATGATATTTCATTTTAACCATCGCGATAGACTTCTGTGACTGGATTTTCTCGTTAATACGTTTAAGCGAAACCAATGTAATGCCATTTAAAATTACTTTAGTTGAGCTTTCACCTTTTTCCGCATTCGCATCCTTTTTCTTTCCGAATAGGCCATTGATTCGCTCACCGGTTTTTCCTGCACGCTCTGCAGAATTTGATGCCCGGTCTGCTTTATTTAGCGAACGGTCGATTTTATCGAGTAAACCTTGCGCTTGCAAGCCGCCTGCGGTAGATAATATAATCCCCGCTAAAATGATTAATTTTTTCATAGGTACTTTTTAAATTAGAATAAACTTTAGTTTCTGCTAACGCTTGTAAATAAATTCAAGTGAAGTTTTAGTTAGGTCGATTGTTTTTCCTGCACTATAATCAATACTCCATTGATCAGCTTTCGTGGCGCCTTTGGCTAGATTTTCAACCAAAGGGGTTGCCTCGAATTTTGTTCCATCTGTCGCGAAAATGTTGATCTTAAGTCTGATGTGGTAATTATAGTCATAGTCCAAACGTACATAGTCTGTATTAGATCTGTTTTTTATATCATATTTTACAATGATACTTTCAGAGCCAGCCGTTTGAGTAGTTAATCGGTACTCCAGGTTTTCAAGCGGGTATTTTTTACCTGCCGGGATTGCACCATCATCATCATCTGATTTAGAGCAGCTTGACAGGGTAAATAGTAAGCATGCGAAAAGCATGAGCGTTAATCTATACAAGTGAATTGATGTTTTCATAATCTGGGATATAGAGTTTTGAATGGTTAAAGCTTATGGTATGGGTAAGTGCAATTGCATTATACCTGGCTTCAACGGAGCAACTTAATAGGTTAATTCCACCTTTGTTTTGGTTAAGTCAGGCGTTTTACCGGCTGAATGTGCAACAACTTGTTCCATAGCAACGGTAGCACCTGCTCTCAGGTCACTGATGGGCAGATTTGATTCATAAACCGTTCCATCGGTTGCAACAATAGTAGCTTTAACCCTAACCACATTCATCACATATCTGGCAATGGAATAATCAGCTGTTGATATATTTTTCACATCATAGGCAATACTTACACTGTTGCTGGCGGGATTGAGTGTTCTCGCGGTTATTGTCGTACTCAGATTGCTTAAAGGAAATTTGTTAGAATCGGGATTGTCATCGTTTTTTTTCTTACAGGAAGTAAAGGCCAATAGCACAAAGAGTAAAATAGCGGCGCTTTTAGATAGGGAATTGAATGATTTGATCATAGGTGTCTTTCTTTTTTTGTTTTAGATAGAAATTTATTTTCCAAAATTAGACCCATAAATGCCAGCAGGCAATAACTGCAACAGGTCATTTTGATATAGCTGTTTTCAGCTATTTTTTATATTTATTTTATAATGTGCCGGATTATCCCAAATTTTGCCGGGATGATGGTAATGATAGTATGAGATGCAGTATTCTCTTGATAACCTGTTTGTTTGCGTTTTTTTTTGCTGCTGCCCAGGTTCCGCTAGATGGACCTGCATATGCAGATAGCCTGAAAAAGCAATTGTTGCGAAAGGCAAGTTCCGATGAGCAGGCAATCACCCGATTTTTCCTCGCTGAATACTATGTTAACAGTAACCCTCAAACCGCGCAACGCTATCTGAATGATGGAATCAAACATAGCATCAATGCCCCCTTTTTGTTGGCCGTTTCGAAATATTACTCAGCGCTGTTAATTTCAGATAAGCAACCTATACAAGCAGTTTCAAAATTTATGGAATCAGAAGCTGGCCTGAAAAAGCTGAATACGCCTCAATCCTACAAATACCGGGCGATGTGCTGGCACCGAATCGCTTTGATAAAGCAAAAGGAGAATAACCAGAAGGAGTCCATTTCCTTATTGCTTCAAAAGGCAATTCCTTTAGCCAGGCTTTCTAAAGATGAAAACCTACTTGGCCGAAATTATCTGCTGGTTTCCGCAGGCTTTAAAAACCTGAATGCATTGGACCAGGAACGCCGTTATTTGGATATAGCAATTGGGACACTAAAGCAAAAAAAGCATACACCCCATCTTGTTATGGCTTACCAGTTTTTGGCTGAGAATAATATTGCCCAGGGAGTTCCAGATTCGGCTAAATTCAACTTAATAGAGATGAGAAAGCTTTTGCTTCCGTATTCAGACAATGTTCTGTGGCTGGATTATTATGCTACCGAAGCTTTCCGCCTTAATATCGGACAAAATTTCGAGGCAGCATTCTCCGCAAGTAAAAAAGGCTTAATTTTAAGCAGACGCCATGAAGGCCGCTACGCTCAAATGCGGTTGCAGCTACAGCAGTTCTATGCCCTCCTGGGAAAAAAGCAATATAGACAGGCTCAACAGGTAGCATTATTACTTAAAGATAATAAGGTATTCATGACCTGGGACTTGAATAAATTGCTGGTGTATGAGGGATTGGCAAAAAGCTATGAAAACACAAACCAGCCTGAGGAAGCATACAGGTGGCTAAGGTTATATACCGCGCTGAATGACAGTTTGAACAACAAAAAATTAAAACAAAGCGCTAATCAATTAGAAGTTCAATACCGTACCGAAGAAAATAAAAAAAAGAATATAGCGCTCTCTGCAGAAATCCAGCAGAACAAATTAACGGCAAAAAATACCATACTATTAAACTGGTTATTATTGTCTGTTAGTGTATTTCTTTTTCTACTGGCGCTACTGGGCTGGTTGTTTTACCGCAACAGCAAACGGATCGCCCTGCAGAAAGAGCTTATCCATAAGCAGGAACTGGAAGTTTTTGACCGACAGCAGCAGACTAAACTTGTCGAGGTCATGCTCAGGGCAAAGGAAGCCGAGCAAAATAGGGTAGCCAAAGATCTTCACGACGGCCTTGGCGCAATGCTGGCCATGTCCAGGTTAAATCTTTCTAATTACCTGCAAGAGTCAGCTAATCCGGATCCGGAACTACAAAGGGTTTTATTGCAATTATCCGATACGATGAGCGAGCTTAGAAGAATAGCCTACAATATGATGCCTGAAATGCTTTTCAAATTGGGGCTGGAAGCTTCACTAAGGGATTTGTGCGAATCGCTAAGTTCGGATAATTTTATCGTTGAATTTCAGTCATTCGGCATCAGTGACGCCTTAAAGACCGAAGAAAAACTCCATATTTACAGAATTGTGCAGGAAGCGATGACCAACGTTACTAAACATGCGGGTGCGAAAAGCCTGTTGCTGCAATGCTCGCAGGAAAATGACAGATTTTACATCACCATAGAGGATGATGGCAGAGGATTCGATGCGCATGCCAAGGCAAAAGGTGTAGGTTTAAGTAATATTAAAAGCCGGGTAGCCTACCTTAAAGGTAGCATGGAGATTTTGCCACAAAATAATAATCAGGGGACCTCAATGAATATCGAATTACATGTCAGCAATTAAAACCACCATTGCCATCGTTGATGATCACCCAATTGTGCTTGAGGGGCTCACCAGGTTGCTTAATAAAACAGCAACATTTGAAGTTATTGGCGGATTCACCAGTGGAAAAGCCTTTACTGATTTTTTGAAATCGAATCCTGTAAATATTGTGCTTCTGGATATCATTCTTCCTGATGGCAGTGGCATAGACATTTGCAAGGAAATAAAGGATATGGCTCCGGAAACAGTCGTATTGATATTTAGCAACCACAAAGAACGAAGTGCGATAATGAAAATGCTGTCTAATGGGGCTAATGGATACATACTTAAAGATGCTTCCATCGAAGAAATCATAAATTGTATAAATGCCGCGCTAAACGGCCAGATTGCCTTTAGCCGTGCAATTAACGAGATTATTTCAAAGCCAGGCCTTTCAGAAAACAAAGAAATCATAAAGCTCACGGTTCGGGAGCGCGAAATTTTAAACCTGATTGCTGAAGGACTGAATACTTTAGCCATCGCAGAACTACTTTTCCTAAGTAAATTTACTGTCGAGAATCACAGAAAAAACTTGCTGCACAAACTCAAGGCAAAAAATGTAGCTGAGCTCATCAATATCGCGGCCCTTCGACAGCTAATATAAGTCCTTTTGGATGCCTATCCATCGCTGAAATTTAGTTGACTAAACTGGCGGTTAGTTTATGATGGCTTTATCAGGGACACTTATTTTCTCAATATGAGAGCTGAAAGTGCCTCCTTTGACTTTAATTGCCGCCTTAATTATTTGTCTATTTGCTGGATTTTTTGCAGAGACCTGAAGGGTATCGCCGCTTATGAATACCCTTCCGATGCTATTATCGTTAACGACAATAAAGCTACCTATAGGCAAGCGCGGAGCGGGAAGGTTTGGTTGAATAGTTACTTTGCTTTTCATATTAAAAACTTCAAAATTTTCCACCTGCATGGGAGTTTCGCTTTTATTCACAAACTGAAGTTGGATGGAAGCAAAATTTTCTGTACATATAACATCATGGCAATCTGTTTGAGCATTTTTATCACAACCAAACAGACTAATGCTGAGAAGGAGTATGCCTGTTAAATTTTTTTGTGAAACCCATATCTATTGGTTTATATTTCATTATATATCAACGTACTTTTTCACCATAGGATTTAGGCTACCAGTCAAAACTTATCTCCAGCTGAATCATCTTCAATACAGGCTATAACACGTATAATGTTTATATCCTTGATCCTTTTAAGTTGGTTCCTTCAACTTCAGCTATCAGGGAAAAGACCTGGCAAGAGTGAAAAGGATGATTGAAATTTGCAAAATTAGAACATTTGTTCTAATTTTGCGCTGCTGAACTTAATAGCGAAAGATGCAAACCAGAGAGAGAATACTTGATACCGCTTTGAAATTATATAACCAAACTGGAATCAACCACAATACCAGTAGACATATTGCCCTCGAAATGAATATCAGCGCGGGTAATTTGCATTATTATTTCAAGCATACTGAAGATATTGTGGAAGCGCTCTACAACAAAATGGTATCAGAATTTGATATTCTGGTCGAAGGATGGGCAGATAAGTCCTCAGCAAAATTACGTCCCCTGAATGAATTTTCGGTATCAATATTCGATCTGATGTACCGTTACCGCTTTGTCTTTATTAACATCATAGAAATTTTCAGGCGAATACCTAAAATCAAAGCGCAGCACCGAAAGCTTCGCTTGGACCGGGCTGCTCAGATTAAAGGGGTATTTGACAGTTTGGTGTTCTCAGGAACATTAAAAGCACAGGTGTCTGATGAAGAATGGGAAAACCTGATAGCAACCATGTTTTTAGTTTCGGATTTCTATTTTTCATTCAATGAAATTACGGATGAACTTGGGCAGGAACAGGCGAAGCAAGACTTTTGCTACAAATTTAACAGTGTTATCTATGCTTTTTTAAATCAAAAAAACATGTAACAGCTCCTCATTCGTCCACTTTTGTTTACGGGGTTGAACGACTTCAAACACCATCATACTAAATACAATAATTAATAAATAAGAAAAAATGAAAGAAAATCACGGCAGTTGGTACAAACGCAATATAGAATACCTCAAAGAAACAATCACGCCGAGCGATCCCAATGATTCCAAGGCAACAAAGTTGAGGAAAAAAGTCCTGTTTAATTTATTTTTAATCTTGTTGGTTTGTACAACTGGTGCATTACTTTTGTCCATCTCCTTTGTTCACTAGCCGGCAGAATCACTGACCGCTTCTTCGTGAGCTATTGGGGTTGCTGGTGTTTAGTTCAATACACCAGGAGCATTCATCATCCCATTCCTTTTCTCAACAACCATCTCACAGACTTTGTATTTATCCCAATCATTTCACATTTCGCATTGGAATGCCATAAAACCATTTGCCCCGATACTCCACTAAAGCGAATTCCCCTGTTTTATCTTTTAATCATTGCCGCCTATGTCTCGGTTGTTTATGAGCTAATCCTACCCGTTGCCGGATTTCAGACCCGTGCTGATTTTATGGACGTTATTGCCTATCATCTAGGCGCGATATTTTATTACCGCATACATCAGAAATGGGCATGCAAAACATGAAGTTATCGCAACAGCAGGTTCTTTTTTTTCTCTAACATTACGAAAATCCACGTTGTTTCAGATAATTTGCTGAAAGCTATAAGCCAGGCATTAGCTTTTGAATCTTCCTGAGTTTTAAATTTCTCGCATTAAAAGAATTTATTAATTCCCTTTTTGCGTATGCGCAGCTTTTTGATTCAGCTGGAAGATGTTGGCAGTACCTAACGTTCATCCCAGACTAGTTTTTAACTAATCGCAACCCAGTTTACCGGTAAGGATAATTGCCGCATTTGGTAAGGAACATTGTAGCGGGCAGGAACCTAAAAAATCCGGAGTGTGATTAAATTTTATCCATTCTTATCTGCGTGCTAAAATGATAACTTCTGTACATCAGCCCACGTAGTGATTAGGTAAGTTTATTAATTCTAAATAACTGAAAATGATGGAAAGAAGTCCACCAGTAACATACTACGAAAAAAATCTTTTAAAATAATTGTTTAAACCTAAATTATATGAATATAAAAATACTTCTCAGCGTGTTTTGACTGGTTGCTTTCGTCAACTTTCAATCAGATGCTCAAACCAGAAAATTACCGGAAAGGTAAGCTCAAAACCCGATATCAACTGAAATCATCAATGGTCATTGAACCTTTAAGCTGTATTTACCCAAATCGTTTATATCCTTTTAATTGTTAGAAGATTGAGCGCAAATTACGAGCCTCGGTTTAATTTTTCGAATATCAACTCAGTAGGATGCAGACAGATAGTGCTTACTTTGATTTTCAGTGCATGGGAGGAGAACATGCCGAGCGCACTTTACCGCTCAGTTATCGACTGATATTCTGATTATGTCAATATTGGAACTCACCAGTAACCTGCAGATTGCAGGAACTTGATCCACATTTTCATATTTGATGATTATACAACTTGGCAGGTATGAGATTCTAACCTCAAAAAAATCAAGTAGTTTTGCTGCCCTTCCATTACAATTAGATTCTACAATGATTGATCGATCTTTATTTTCATTCATTTTATTTCTGAATTAAGAAGTTAAGGGAAGGCCGGTAAATATAATATCGTATGTTTTCTTACTGTTATCAGGATAATCTCAACGCTTGTGTTTATATTATGTCTGCAGGAAATAATATTAAATCGATATGGGGGCTTATCCGACTGGATGAATGCCACACCTCGCAGATTTATAGAGATTGACTTGATTTTGTTCGGACTTTAGATTGAAACCTGAATATAGCTACTCAGGTTTCATTGCTTTGTTTTTTATCAGTCCTCAGGATAATCCTGAATTCCTACAACACAATTATTGAATAATTTCACTAATTTGAACCGTAGGGGTGATATTTGTGTATTTCGGAAAATCAGCCCTTATTTGAGCAGCATTTTTATCCAATACTTCCTGATAAGCAGATAAATTTTCAAAGTAGAGGTAACCTATTGCTAAAAATGGAGTAGGTTGCCCAGGTGTTCCATTCTTCAGACCTTTGTCAATGGAAAGATGTTTTAGTCCACTGCCAAATATCTTTGCCATCAACGGCATGTGCGTATGTTTATAATACTCCATGTCGAATTTTTTATCCGGTCCATTTGCATACATAACCGTGACTTTGTACATACCCTTTTTCGGGGTGAAGGTTTCGGACTTTTGCGCTTTCAAAGTAGTAAATGATAATCCGAAAATCAGTAATAATAAAATTGTTTTATTGTTCATTTTATAAGGTATTTAAAGTTTGCTGATAACTGTTGCGTCTAAACAATATTTTTTTTGATCGTTTAGCGTTCTTGCCCGCCCTAAATTACGCACAGCAATCCTCTATTGAAATAACTGTAAATAGTCATTTAAGCATAGCTGTTTTCAGTCAAATTTATTGGTATTTCCACTTATGCGTTAATTCCCTAGTATCCCCATGCGCGTAGTAGGGTTTAAGACTGCGGTTGACCCCGAGTTTTAAAAGCAGTTCTGAAAAGAATTGCTTTTTTGTTTAACGGTATTTTACTCGTTTTTGGCAAACCACAGCGATACACCGATGCCCAACTCTTTTCCTTCCAGGTTTATCATGGGCTTTCTGATGGCAAAGCTGGCTTCACCCTTTTTGTAGCTAAAAACACAGGC
>NZ_DJDT01000290.1 GCF_002432345.1 Pedobacter sp. UBA5917 | reverse complement strand
ATCGATTCGTCATGCTGAATTTATTCAGCATCTTTCTTGCATGATAGACCCTGAAATAAATTCAGGGTGACGGACCCAATTCTCATGGTCTGTGGCGCACAGACCGGATCTATTAACATTTCCCGAATTATTGATCATTAAACATTATGGACCTGATTATTTGAAAAGCAGGTTCC
Source organism: Pedobacter sp. UBA5917 (assembly GCF_002432345.1). Classification (GTDB taxonomy): domain Bacteria; phylum Bacteroidota; class Bacteroidia; order Sphingobacteriales; family Sphingobacteriaceae; genus Pedobacter. The sequence continues at coordinate 6,857 of NZ_DJDT01000290.1, read as the reverse complement.
TGTACCTTTCGGTTGGCTCCGGTTCCGCTTTCCCTTCTGCCCCGATAAAAAAAATCGGGGCATCCGTCCAATCGGGTTTATTATATTCAGGTGCCGTGCTTTTTTGAAAGGTTTTAGTTCTGCCAAAATATAATTATCATTAAATATTGTACCCCAATCAGGTCAATTCCACAGGTCCAAAAAAGGACAGCTTTGTCCTATTAATTGTTAACTGTACAATTAAAATTTCTGCAGATATATGTTAAGACTTAAATAGCCATTTTTCGGCCTTTATAAGCATTCAGGTGTGTAAAACATAAAAATGTCATCTGCAGTTTGCATTCCTCAAATCGTTTGTCTTAACGCTTCTTTGAGGTCTTAAAACCAATAAAAAATAGTTTAAAATTAAGTGTTAAATCTGGTAACAATGCATGCAATTTGATGTCAATGTACTGCCTGATAAATGGTTTATCAGGTTAAAAAAACAGAAAAATACAAAACGTTATGGAAGCGCTCATTTCTAATTACTGGTGGGTTTTAGTGGCACTGTTGTGCGTAGTTTTATACAAATATATTTTACGTTTCTTATTCGGGATGGTGATTGTGCCCGAAGACAGAATCGGGTTGATTACCAAAAAATTCGTGCTCTTCGGTTCTGCAAAAGAACTGCCCGATGGAAGGATCATCGCCGTTAGGGGAGAAGCTGGTTTCCAGGGAAAAACGCTGGCGCCCGGATTATATTTCGGGATGTGGTTTTGGCAGTACAGCGTAACCATGGAGCAGTTTACCATTATCCCTGAAGGAAAAATCGGACTCATTATGGCCAAAGATGGATCAGAAATTCCTACAGGCAACATCCTGGGGCAAAAAGTAGAGTCTGATAACTTTCAGGATGCAGTGAAGTTCCTCGAAAACGGTGGTCAGCGGGGGCGGCAAACTTCTTACATCACCTCTGGGGCGTACCGTATCAATACCATGCTTTTTCAGGTGTCGGTAACCGATATGATCCGTATCCAGGAGAGTATGGTGGGGATTGTAACCACATTGGACGGTTTACCGATCGAGGCAAACCAGATTGCCGGTAAACTGGTAGAGGGGCATAATAATTTCCAGGATTTTGATGCTTTTATCAAACTGGGTGGTAACCGCGGTTTGCAACCACAGGTAATTTTAGCCGGTTCTTACAACCTCAATCCCTGGGCTGTTCAATTGGAAGAAATCCCGATGATGGAAATTGCCATTGGTTATGTGGGTGTGGTGATTTCGTTTATCGGTCAGGATGGAAACGATTTAACCGGGGCCGACTTTAAGCACGGTAACATTGTGGGCAAAGGATCTAAAGGTGTTTGGTTAGAACCGCTTGGCCCGGGTAAATACCCGATCAACAAGTACATTATGAAGGTAGAGCTGGTACCAACCACAAACTTGGTACTCAACTGGGCATCGGCACGGAGCGAGGCGCACAACCTGGACAAAAACCTGTCGACCATTACCGTACGTTCGAAAGATGGTTTCCCGTTTAATTTGGATGTGGCACAGATTATCCATGTACCTACTACCGAAGCCCCAAAAGTAATTGCCCGTTTTGGTAATATGGTTAACCTGGTTTCGCAGGTGCTGGAGCCAACCATCGGTAACTATTTCCGTAACTCGGCACAGGGAAGCGATGTAATTGCTTTTTTGAGTACCCGTAAAGAACGCCAGGAATCGGCTAAGGAGCACATCCGTAAAGTGCTTGATGAGTATAATGTTAATGCCGTTGATACGCTGATCGGAGACATTGTTCCGCCAGAATCGTTGATGAAAACCTTAACCGACCGTAAAATCGCAGAAGAACAGAAAATTACCTACGATACACAGAAACAGGCGCAGGAAACACGTCAGGGGATGGAGAAAGAAACGGCCATTGCTGATATGCAGAAAGACATTGTAAAGGCGCAACAGAGTGTAGAGATTGCCGAACGTACCGCAAGTGCAACGGTGAAAAAATCGGAAGGTGATGCCGCAGGTGTAAAACTGGCGGTAGGAGCAGAGGCCGAAGCCACAAAAATGAGGGCGCATGCCGAAGCAGAAGCTACTAAGGCAAGGGCACAGGCCGATTCGGAAGCGATTAAGCTGCGTGCATCGGCAGAGGCCGAACAGATTTCGTTAACCGGTAGTGCCGAGGCAGGTAAAATTCTGGCTGTGGGTAAATCAACTGCCGAGGCTTACGAACTTGCAGTTAAAGCCTTAGGCGGCGAAAACTTTACCCGTTATAAAATCACCGAAGAATTATCAAAAGGTAATGTAAAACTAATTCCTGATGTACTCATCGGTGGTAATGCAAACAATGGTGGTTCAGCAATGGACGGTTTACTCGGACTTAAATTAATGGAATTAATGGATCCCGAAAAACGTAAAGAAGTGGTCGCCGTAGCAGAAATTGTAGAAACAAAACCAAAACCCAAAAAGGATAATATCAATCCTTAACCGATTTTAAATTAATTGGAAGGCCTCAGCGTAAGTTGGGGCTTTTTATTGTAATTTTCGGCCTGTTATTTAAAATTTATGGTGAACAAAAGGAAGGGCACATTTCTCATTATCTTATTAGTAGTTTTTAGCATTTTTTTGCTTTTTTACATACTTCAGTTTGATATGTATGAGGCTGTTAAAGCTAAAAGGATAATCGATATCATCGCTTTGCCATTAGGTATATTGGCACTCATATGTTTTATTTATAAAAAGTTGAAAAGTGGCGATTATATTGCATGGAACTCGATGTTGACCTCTTTATTTATTGGTATAGTGATCTACTTTTTATTTGTGAGGAGTGTGCTTGGACTTGCTTTAACCTTTATAAATTCGATATACGAAAGAAATGAAATAGTTAAAATTAAAGGTATAGTAACAGATAAAACAGAAAGAAGTGGTGGCCGTAGAGGTTTAAGTTTACATCAGTTCACTATATTGGATCAGACGGGTAGGGAAATCATTCTTGATACAAAGCCTGTTATCCTTAAAGAGTATAGCGTAAATGATAGCGTTAAGATCGACATGAAAAAAGGAATCTTAAACTTGTTGTATAGGTAGGCAACAGCAAAAAAATAAGTTTTAATTACATTTTCTTTATCATATTTTTAAACAAACCTTACATCCCCAGCCTTTATACCTTAAACCTTTTTAGTAACTTTGCAGCCAAATTTAGAATGATAGAATTTTGAATGATTGAGTTTTGAATGATAGATTTTTGAATGACTGAGTTTTGAATGATTGAATAGCTACAAGTTAAGCACTCTTTCATTTAATCATGCTCTCATTTAAACATGCTCTCATTTAAACATTCTTTCATTTAATCATTCCCTCATTCTCTCATTTCAAAAATATGAAGAAAGTAAATGTTGGCTTGGTGCAGATGAGCTGTACTAAAGATAAGCAGGAAAATTTAGATAAAGCGATTGCGAAAATAAGAGAAGCAGCTGCAAAAGGTGCACAAATTGTGTGTTTGCAAGAACTTTTTACCTCACTGTATTTCTGTGATGTTGAAGATTACGATAATTTTGATCTGGCAGAAGCTATTCCGGGTCCTTCTACCGATGCGCTGCAGGTTGTAGCTAAAGAATTAGGCGTGGTAATTATTGCTTCCCTTTTCGAAAAACGTGCTGAAGGTTTGTACCATAATACCACTGCTGTTTTAGATGCCGATGGTTCATATTTAGGTAAATACCGTAAAATGCATATTCCTGATGACCCTGCTTTCTACGAAAAATTCTATTTCACTCCGGGTGATTTGGGTTATAAGGTTTTTCAGACGAAATTTGCAAAAATCGGGATTTTGATCTGTTGGGATCAATGGTATCCGGAAGCTTCGCGTATTACAGCTTTAATGGGCGCTGATATTATGTTCTATCCAACTGCAATTGGCTGGGCTACCGATCAGGATGAAGAAACCAATAAAGATCAATACGATGCCTGGCAAACCATCCAGCGCTCGCATGCTGTGGCAAATGGTGTACCTGTAGTAAGCGTAAACCGTGTGGGTTTCGAGCAAGATGGTGCCATGAAATTCTGGGGTGGTAGTTTTGCTACAAACGGACAGGGCAAAATACTTTATTTGGGCTCACACGATCAGGAAGAAACCGAAGTAGTGGAACTGGATTTATCAGAATCTGATTTCTTCCGTAAACACTGGCCTTTTTTAAGGGATAGAAGGATCGATTCTTATCAGCCGATTACAAAAAGATATATTGACGGCGATTAAGTAGAAAATAAGTTTCAAGAAAATTAAGTTTTTGCAATAAGTCAGAGGTCGGATGTCCGAAGACAGAGGCTAAGTAGCATACCTAAAGGATGCAAAAATTTTTTAGATAAATGTTAAGTTTCGTGAGAAAGCCTTAAAGGTTTGGATTGAATAACAAGAAGTTGTAATTTGTTATAGAATTTTTAATAAATTATAATTTCAGACCTCGGACCTCCGACTCTGGACTTAATTATGGCATTCCAATTTGAAAAACTTAAGGTTTGGCAGAAGGCTTTAGACTTAGCCGATGAAATAGATAAAATGACAAAAACTTTTCCGAAAGATGAAGTTTATGTTCTAACATCGCAGGCTAAGCGTGCTGCCGATTCGATTTCAATGAATATTGCAGAGAGAAGCACAGGTCAAAGTAACCCTGAATTTAAAAGATTTTTAGGTTATGCCCTAAGATCGAATATAGAAGTTGTGAATTGTTTACACCTTGCGATAAGGAGAAGCTATATTACAGAAGAAATTTTTTTAAAGCATTACAAATCCTGTGAGGAAATTTTGATCATGATTACTGCTTTAATTAAATCTTTAAATTAATTTAGTCGTAGGTTGGAAGACCGAAGTCAGATGATATTTGGGCTATAGCTAAAACATTAAATCTTCCGACCTCGGACATCCGACTTTCGGACTTTAAAAAATAACACACTAAATCTTCCGACCTCGGACATCCGACTTTCGGACTTTAAAAACTATGTCAAACTTTCCTCCAAGAAAAGATTTAAATATCAATCAGTTCGATTACTCACCAAAGCAGCAAGGTTATGCTTTTCCTGCCGAATGGGCCAAACATGAGGCAACCTGGTTAAGCTGGCCGCATAAAGAAGCATCGTGGCCGGGAAAAATCGAAACCATTTACGAACCTTATTGCCAGTTTATAAAAGCTGTTGCCGAAGGTGAAAAAGTGCGCATTAATGTGAAAGATGAAGAAATGAAAGCTTTCGCCATTGCTGAATTAACAAAAGTTAATGCAAATTTAAGTCAGGTTGAGTTTTATTTCAACGAAACCAACGATGCATGGTGCCGCGATCATGGTCCTGCATTTGTAATTAAAGGGAACGAAAAAGCGGTGATAGATTGGGGCTACAATGCATGGGGCGGTAAATATCCTCCATTCGACCTTGACGATGTAGTGCCGACAAAAATTGCCAAACATTTCGATCTGCCTTTATTTGCCCCTGATATTGTAATGGAAGGTGGCTCGGTAGAATTTAACGGTGCCGGAACAGTTTTAACTACTACAGCCTGTTTATTGAACGAAAACCGCAATCCACATTTAAGCAAAGAGCAGATTGAGCAATATTTGCTGGAATATTACGGACAGGATCAGGTTTTATGGTTGGGCGATGGAATTGTTGGTGATGATACAGATGGCCACATTGATGATATTACCCGTTTCGTAAATGAGGATACCGTTTTAACTGTTGTAGAAAGTAATCCTTTAGATGAGAACTATGTGCTATTGCAGGAAAACCTCGAAGCCTTAAAAGCAATGAAATTGAAAGATGGCAGATCATTAAACATTGTTGAGCTGCCAATGCCATCACCAGTGATTTATGATGATACCCGTTTACCGGCATCTTATGCAAACTTTTACATCGCTAATGCAGCTGTAATTGTTCCGGTTTTTAATGATGTGAACGATCAAAAAGCTTTAGATATTATTCAGGGTTGTTTTCCAGATCGCAAGGTGATTGGTATCAATTCGGTTGATATTATCTGGGGATTGGGCAGTTTCCATTGCTTAAGTCAACAGGAGCCGGCGGTTTAGGTTTGGAGTTAACAGTTCGGAGTTTTGAGTTGTTAACAATGAAGCAATCAAACAATTTAACAATATCTCGGTAGAGTTATTAACTTTACAACATTAAAATATTTCAACTTTACAACATTTCATAATGAAATTATTAGAAGGAAAAACAGCATTAATTACAGGTGCATCAAAAGGGATCGGCCGTAAAATAGCTGAAAAATTTGCCGAGCAGGGCGCTAATGTAGCTTTTACATATTTATCATCGGTAGAAAAAGGTGAGGCTTTAGAGCAGGAATTACAAAGCTTTGGAACAAAAGTTAAAGGTTACCGTTCTGATGCTTCTAAATTTGCTGAAGCAGAGCAATTGATTAACGATATCGTAGCCGAATTCGGTACCATTGATATTGTGGTAAACAATGCAGGTATTACCAAAGATGGTTTATTGATGCGTATGAGCGAAGAAAATTGGGACGATGTAATCAACATTAACCTAAAATCAATCTTCAATGTAACCAAAGCCGCTTCTAAGGTGATGATGAAAGCCCGTAAAGGTGTGTTTATCAACATGGGTTCGGTGGTTGGTGTTTCGGGTAATGCTGGTCAGGCCAACTATGCCGCTTCGAAAGCTGGTATTATTGGTTTTACAAAATCGGTTGCCAAAGAGTTGGGTTCGAGAAATATCCGTGCCAACGTAGTTGCGCCAGGTTTTATCCGTACCGAAATGACTGAGGTTTTAGATCCAAAAGTTGTTGAAGGCTGGGAAAAAGATATTCCATTAAAACGTGCCGGTGAAACTGAAGATATTGCCAACGTTTGCGTGTTTTTAGCTTCTGATATGAGCGCTTA
>NZ_DJDT01000292.1:2566-37872 GCF_002432345.1 Pedobacter sp. UBA5917 | reverse complement strand
TCAGCGTATCCATGGTTTCTTCGAGCGGGGTTTCAGGATCCGGACGGTGGTGATAAAAAATATCTACATAATCCAGCTTCATTCGTTTTAAACTTTGATCCAAACTCGAAACCAGGTATTTTTTCGATCCCCAATCGCCATAAGGGCCATCCCACATGGTGTAACCGGCCTTGCTTGAGATGATCATTTCATCGCGGTAGCCTTTAAAATCTTCATGGAGGATTTTTCCGAAAACTTCTTCGGCCGAACCCGGAGGCGGGCCATAATTATTGGCTAAATCAAAATGTGTAATGCCATTGTTAAAGGCCGTATAAATTAAGTTTTTGCTGTTTTCGAAAACGTTAATATGTCCGAAATTATGCCACAGGCCCAATGATATGGCCGGTAGTTTTATTCCGCTTTTACCACAGCGGCGGTATAACATTTTATCGTAACGATCTGCTGATATGTTTTGATTCATATTTGGGATTTGATTGGCCGCAATAATAATCAGTTTTAACGGATTTTTATAGATATGAACGTAATATTATCTTGCAACAAGTGGGAATTGTGAAATCCTTAATCTGGTTGATCCATAAGGTACCAATGTGATTTCTTCAACCTCTTTAGCCGTTTCAAACTGGTAGATCATACTATAAGGGATAGGGCCTGCCATTTCGTTATACAATTTCCATGATGGGATGCGTTTTGCTTTGGTTTTGATCTGGATCGGTGCATTTTCAAGGTTCCATGGGTAATTATTGGTGCCTGCAGCTTTCTGAACGGTAAAATGCTCAGCCAGTTTATCTGCCGGAATATTAAAAATGCCATAATTCCATGGTGTGGTAGGATGGACCTCATCAAAAGTATCGCCATAATCGATCGGATCTTTGGTGTTTTTGACCGCTTTTACCTCTTCGCCGATTTTTAATGCGTAGGTAATGGGTCCGCGCTCTACCGAAACCGAATTTTCGAACCAGTTATTCTTAAAAATATGCATGGGTAAAGCCAGTTCTACCACATCACCTGATTTCCAGTTGCGGCTGATTTTAACCACCTGGTTTCCTTTAGAAGTTTGCAGAACACTGCCGTTTAGTTTGATGGTAGCTTCCTTGCACCATGATGGGATCCTTAAATGAAAAGGAAAGTTTATTGTTTTGGCTTTTTTACCGAATGTAAGCGAAAACCTGATCGATTCTTCAAAAGGATAATTGGTTTCTTCTTTGATTGTGATTTCTTTATGATCAGTTATTTTAAGTTTTACTTCGCTGGGCGAATATACCAGAGCAGCCACGCCTTTATCGGCCGTAGCATACCAGAGGTTCTGGGTAAATTTTGGCCAGCCCTGGTGCATGTTCGAGGTACAGCAAGGGTAACCTGAAAGTAAACCATAACATAAATCGGTGCCATGGTGGTTTACATCAAAATTGTGCATCTGTCTGCTGATCATCACCTGGTTGGCCTGCTGGAAATACTGGCGTTTCAGGTAATCATCCGAACTTTGCGCCGGCAGGGTATTGAAGGCTATTTTTTCCAAACGATCGGCATAATCCAGGTCGCCTGTGATTTCCAGGGCAGTTTCCAGTGTAAACATCATTTCAACAGCGGTACAAAGTTCCGACCCCTGCGTAGGGTTGTTGCCGTGTAACGATTCATCGCCGCCGAACATGCCATTGGCAAAACCGTTGTATTTATCTAAATCTTTAAAACCTTTTTTAAGCGCATCAACATATTTCTGATCAGGATGCTGCTGGTAGTAAACCAAAGGTTCTTTCATGCCCTGCGCAAGGTTAACCGCGTGGATGCTGCCAAATTTGGTAAGCATGTTGCCGTCCATAAAAGCATCGGTAAAATCGAAAGTCTGTTTATGGATCAGATCGGCAAGTTCCAGTAAAAACTGATCGCCGGTTTTATTATATAGCCAGTAAACCACCGCCAGGTTGTCGCCTGCACGATACCTTGCCCAAAACGACCAATGATCCAATGGTTTAGCCGGAAGTTCTTTCAGTTGGTATTTAAAGTAATTGGTCATCAGGGTGATGATCCTTTTATCATTGGTTGCCGAATAATATTGCTTCAGGATTTTTAACATCACCATTTTAGGCCACCAATCCCTGCTATTGTCACGTTGTAAACCGGCTTCTGGCGCGTAATCCTTAATCGGACCGAAATATCCATCAGGCTGTTGGCTTTTTATGGCCCATTCTACCCAGGGTTTGGTTTTGGCAATTAATTCCTGATCATTTAAAATATAGGCGAGGGGTAAAAGACCGTCAATCCAATATGGGCCGCGTTCCCATTGGTCGCCATCGCCACCCAACCAGCCGTTCCGCTGTCCCATTACCGAGGGATAAAGTTTGTCGAGATTACCTGTTGCTCCGGTTTTTTGTCTGATGAGCATTTCTTTAAGCCAGCCTTCGGCCTTAATGGCACCTAAAGGTAATTCGGAGTAGGGGTTCTGTCGCAGCGTGGTCTGCTGTGTCTGTGCAAAGCCCGTGGTGGCCACACAGAGCAAGGCGATTTTTAGTAAATGTTTAAGGTTCATTTGGTCAGTTTTATTTTTTTAGTTCAAATTTTTGGTTTCATCCAAAGAAGTCATTTTTTAAAACTTGACTTCTTTTTTATGTAAGAACTGCGATAGCAGGTAACAATTTGCATACAGTTTTTAGCTGTTCTACATTTTGTTATCACTGTTTCTACAAATCGTCTCATTGGTGTTGTCCGGAATAAATTTTTTAAAAATAGATGCCTTCACAATCGTCTAAAACGTTTTATTTGTAAAGTTAAGTGATATACTTATATTTAAAAACTCAAATAAAATTCTAAACCAAGTATTCCATTTTATGAAATTAAAATCATTAGCGGGCCTCGGCGTTCTGGCTGCAATCGGATTTGCATCCTGCCAATCTGAAACCAAAAAAACTTCCTCAACAGACAGTTTGAAAAGCGACTCTGCGGCTGTAGTAAAACTGGTTGCCGACTCTTTCAAAAAAGAAATAGACGGTAAACAAACCGCGCTCTACACATTGAAAAATAAAAACAATGCTGAAGCAATTTTTACCAATTACGGCGGACGTTTGGTAAGTTTATTGGTGCCAAATAAAGACGGGAAGCTGGTTGATGTAGTAGTAGGTTTTAAAAGTGTAAACGATTACGAAAAATCAACAGAGCCTTATTTTGGTGCAACCATAGGGCGTTATGGTAACCGTATAGCCAAAGGGAAATTTACTTTAGAGGGTAAAACCTATTCATTATTTACCAATAACGGCCAGAATACATTACACGGGGGAAAAAAAGGCTATCAATATGTAGTTTGGGATGCCACCCAGCCAAATGCCAAGACCCTGGTATTACATTATCTATCGAAAGATGGCGATGAAAATTTCCCTGGAAACTTAGATGTTAAAGTAACCTATACTTTAACCGATGATAATGAACTGAAAATGGATTATGAGGCAAAAACCGATAAAACCACAGTGGTTAACCTCACCAACCATGCCTTTTTTAACCTGAACGGTGATGGCAGCGGAACCATTTTAAACCATGAGGTCCAGATTTACGCCGATGGATATACGCCAGTGGATTCGACACTGATCCCAACCGGTAAAATTGAAAAAGTAGCCGGTACACCATTCGATTTTACAAAGGCAACCACTATCGGTGCACGCATTAACGATAAAAATGAACAGTTAACTTTTGGTAAAGGTTACGACCATAACTATGTACTGAATAAAACCAAGGCAATGGGCATGTTCCACGCAGCTACGGTTAAAGGCGACAAATCGGGAGTGGTAATGGATATTTACACACAGGAGCCAGGTTTACAGTTTTACAGCGGTAACTTTATGCAAAGTAAAAATACCTTTAAAACAGGTGCAAAGGATGATTTTAGAACGGCTATTGCCATGGAAACACAGCATTTTCCTGATTCTCCGAATCAGCCTGCGTTCCCGTCAACGGTATTAAAACCGGGGCAGGTATATAAAACAAGTTCGATCTATAAATTTACCAGATAATTAATTTGGTAATCCCTGCATCTCAATGATGATAACATGGTGTACGGCCTGTGGAAACACAGGCCGTACCTGTTTAAAAAAGATCCTGCAGAACAGGGTCGGTATAATCTTCAATAAAGGCAATAATATTGTTATAGGCCGAAAATTCTTCTTTGGTGTGCATGGTGGTAAGCGCCACACATTTCATACCTGCGTTTTGGGCTGCTTCTACACCTTTTGGTGCATCTTCAAAAACAATGCACTGGCTGGCATCTATACCTAAAATTCCGGCGCCCTTGGTAAAGGTTTCAGGATCTGGTTTACTGTTTACCACATCATCCGCACTTACAATAGTTTTAAAATAATAACGGATATTTAAATTATCGAGTACAAAATTAATGTTGAAAGGAATTGCCGCCGATCCTATGGCCATCTGGATACCTGACTGCTTCGCCTTTTCTAGAAAATCGCCCAAACCTGCAATTAAGGTTAGGTGTTTTTTATAGGCAGCCTGGTACCTGTGCTCTTTTTCGATGGAGATCTGATCAATCTGTTCCTGGGTAAAATGACCAACGCCAAAAACACGCTCCAAAAGATCCTGGTTTTTACCGTACATCTGTTTTTTTACTGCTTCGAAGCTGATATTTGCGCCTAAATCCTGTGTAAGGATATTATGCCAGGCGTGGTTATGAAAAGCCATGTCGTTAATCATGGTGCCATTGAGATCGAAAAGAAAAGCTTTGGGTTTATCGTTTGTCATGGTGGCAAAATTATCAGATTTTTCCTATCAGCATGTTAAAATAAGGTCACCATTCCAAAATTTAACATTTAAATTATGCCTTCTTTTTACGGCCAAAAAATATGTTGGAAAATAAATTATGCTCCGATTGTAATTTTTTTATGATAGTATACGTTTGGGTATTTGAAATCCCCTTTGCAAGTAATAGCTTGCATGTTTAAACCGGGGCCATATAATATGACTGCTGCCAAGCATGAGAGTGATCGTCTAATCGAATATTTAACCAATTTACAGCCTCTGAACAATGAAATCATTGAACGGGCCAAAGCCGAAACGTTCAGGGTTACGGTGCGGAAGAACGATATTCTGCCCTGTGCCGATGAATTGAACGGAGATTGTTTATTCTTTATTATTAAAGGTTTGGTGCGTGGTTTTATAGTGGATGAAGGAAAAGACATTACAGCCTGGTTAACCGATGAAAGCCATTTAATCGGAAGCATCCGGAATCCCGGTACACTTAAGCCCACCTACGAAGAGAAATTCCAGGCACTGGAAGATTCGGAACTGCTTATTCTGCCATACCGTTTTATTGATGAACTGTATGATCAGTTTCCTGAAATCAACATTCTGGCAAGAAAAATTCTGGCTATCCATTACCATATATCACAGGAACGGTCTATTTTATCGAGAATACCTTCTGCAGAGGCCCGTTATAAGCAGTTTAAGAACGGATACCCGACAATGAAACACAGGGTACCTTTAAAGTATCTGGCCAGTTATTTAGGAATACGGATAGAAACATTGAGCCGCATCAGAAAGAAAGAAAAACTGGAAGGAAAAGACTAAGGTTTAACCTTTTTTCTGAAATAGAAATAGCACAGCGGAAAGAGACATATCAATCCGAGTAAAAAGCCCCCAACCGTATCTGTAAACCAGTGTGCGCCTAAATAAATCCTGGATGGTGCTATCGTAACCACCAGGAACGCCGATAAATAGGTGATGATATTTCTGGTGGTTTTAGGGATGCTTTTCAGGTGATACATCAGGATGATCAGAAAGCCGAAAAATAGGGTGTAGGAGAGTACATGTCCGCTGGGGTAGCTCTGAAATCGGTTTACCTCCACCAAACGGACATAAAAAGCTGTTGGTCTGGGGCGGTTGATGATATTTTTTATACCCAAAATGATTAATCCGGATAATAAAACCGTCGAAATAAATATACCTTCGCGTTTATATTTCTGCCAATAAAAAATAGCAGCAACAATTACCACCGAAAGCAGGGAATAGGGCAGTTCGCCAAAAAAACTGATTGCTAGCATTACTTTATCCAACCAGTCAGCATGGTACTGCTGTATAAACAGCGATGTTCTGATATCAAAAGCCAATATTGGGTGCTGTGCAATAAAATAGCTTAATCCTGCAAAAGCTACAATCAGGATCAGGAGGATAAAAATTAAAGTATTTCGTTTCAAAAAGGTAGATTTATGTAGGTTGAAATTCAAAACTATGAATTTTATGCCAATAGATTAAAAAAAAGGCCTTTTAAAATATGATATCCTTCAATAACCCGAATTGTTAAAAAATATTATCTTTATTCCTTTAACGAATCTCACATGCAGGAAAATTATCCAACCCAAAGCGCGCCTGAAAGCAGTTTTAACGAAGGCCTGTGCGCAAACTGTCAATTAAACGTATACGAACCCGGGCACGCCATTAATTTATGTTCCGATTGCAGAAAAAGCTTAATCAAATATCCGATACCCAAATGGATTAAATTTTTTGCCCTTGGCATTTTAGCGGTAATGGTGATCAGTTTGGTGCGTACACAGCAATATATCTCTGCTGCTATACACCTTGGTAAAGCCGAAAACGCAATTGATCAAAAACATTTTTTAACCGCTCAGCGCGAATTGGCCCTTGTACTGAATAAATTTCCTAAAGATTTTAATGCCAATGCCTATATGATGGTGGCGAGTGCCTATAATTTCGATTTTGAGGCGTACCAGGTTGCCTTTGATAAGGTAGCAGATGTAAAAACAGAGGACGAAGCCTTATTAAGTACTGTAAATGCTGCATCCGAATATATTGCCCAGTCGTTTCCTAAAGATACGCTGATGTATAAACGCATTGTTGCTGCGGCAAAGGATAAAGAAAAACTTTTGGCCATGACCGATAGTACTGATGAAATTGTTCTAAAGGTTCATATTGCCAACTTTTTATACGAAGCGAAAGATTACGATCATGTAGAGCGTATTGTAAATAAAGTATTGGCGGTAGATCCTAATTTCTATCAGGCATTGAGCTTAATGACAGCCGTAAAAAGGAATACGGCCAAGTACGATGAGGCTTTGGCATTTTGCGATCGGTTACTGGCATTTAATGCAGAGGACATTCAGGTTTTATCGCAAAAGGCAAGGATAGAACTCAAGCGTAAACATGATAAAGAAGCTGCTGTTTTCGCTTCGCAGGCCCTGGCCCTTGATCCTGATGATACTAGTGCCATGGAGGCAAAAGCAATGGTAGATTATTTTGCAGGCAGAAAAAAAGAAAGTTTGGCAACTTTGGCCCAGATAAGGGTCCACGAAACGAATTCGGGCGATAGTACCATATCGAAGCGTTTATCGCCAATTATTACAGGTTCAGAAATTTACAGATAATTAAAAAATCACATCATGTTTGTTCCAGGTATATTAATCAGTATTGCTACTTTTCCGGGTGTTATTGTGCATGAGCTTGCCCATCAGCTTTTTTGCAGGTTATTTAAAGTTCCGGTATTTGATGTCTGTTATTTTAGGACCGAAAATCCTGTCGGTTATGTGATCCACGAGCCTGCACCAAAGGTTTATCAAACCGTATTCATTTCGGTAGGTCCGTTTATTGTAAACACACTGTTGTGTTTCATCATAGGTTTTTCTGCCTCGTTGCAGTTTAAGTTCGATTCGGCCAATGTTCTGGATTATGTACTGATGTACCTGGCCATTTCGATCGGGGCACATGCTTTTCCAAGCACCGGTGATGCCAGTACACTTTGGAATGCCGTTGTGAAGTCGGAAACAACCTCATGGCTGTCTAAAATTGTGGTAACTCCCATAGTTGGTTTTATATATGCAGGTGCATTAGGATCTTTCTTTTGGTTGGATATTATTTATGGTGGTGCCGTAGCTTTAGGCTTACCCTACCTGATTATTAAAATTTTTGTGTAATAAAAACTACAGTAGTGGGAAATATTCATCAAGGAAATAAAACGATTCATCAAGGAAATATGCCTATATGTATAATCTGTTATGAAATATTAAAAGGATTTTGAATATTCGAATCAGATAATAAGGATATCTATGCTTACGAGGTTGGCAGGATTAAGTTCCTGCCGACTGAAGAGGCACTTCTTCACGACATTTATTTCCATAAATAATAATTTAGTGTTAACGCTCGAACCGAAGCCTTCCTCCTTTAAATGAGGGGGAGCCTAGGTTTATTTTTATATTTTTGCGGAGCCTGGCTATTTTCCAAACAATTTTCGATCAGACCGGGTTTTTCTACCGTGGAGCCAAAGCCATATCACGATCAGGTTATTAAAGTACCGCGTTTTGAAGAAAGCGCCGGGTTTTACACCACTGCAGCGCGAAGCAGGAATATGTCGAAAATCAGGGACAAAAACAGCCTGCCCGAATTGGCTTTACGTAAGGCATTATGGGCAAAATGCATCAGGTTTAGGCTCCACCCAAAGAAATTTCCCGGTAAACCCGATATCATCATCAATAAATACAGGTTGGCCATTTTTGTTGATGGCGATTTTTGGCATGGCTATAAATGGGAAGAAACCAAGGTTAGGCTAAAAACAAATTCAGCTTTCTGGATCCCGAAAATTGAAAGCAATATGCAGCGCGATAAGTATATAAACGAGCAGTTAAATGCAAAAGGTTATACTGTAATGCGTTTTTGGGAACATGAGGTTAAAGAAAACCTGGCTAAATGCGTAAATCAGGTATTGCTTTATATCGAGGCTGCAAAAACAGCCGTTATACCACGCTTGGATGGTTAAGCTGTTATTTTACAACAATCTGCTTCGGATCTGTTACCACGATCTGGGTTTTGCCCTTAAATTCGCTTACAATGCCTGTTACGCAGATTCTGTTTCCCATAAACATGCTGGCAGGTTCTGACGGGAATTTACTTTCATCTTCCTTGTTAATTACCACCGTAATCAGCTCTTTTGGAAAAGCACCACCTAAATTGATCAATGTTAATTTCTCCAGGCCCTTCGTGCTGTAAACCGAATCGCAGATGGTTACATTTTTACCCACATATTGGCCGGCATCTTTAGCCAGTACCAAAGTTTGGCTTTTTGCATAAAATGCAGTGGCCAGTAAAAACAGAAGGATGGATAATTTTTTCATGATGATGGGATGAATCATTTAACTGGACAAAATGCCCAGATCAATTTGTTTAGCACTTCAAAGTTAAGGCGAATTTGACAGAAATCAATAGCAAAATCGAAACGCGCATAAATATTACATCTTTAGGATTTTCTCTTGACAGGGATATTTTATAAATTGTATGAAAATAATGCCAACCAGATATTTTGAGCCAGTATGAAAGTAGATTACATTGCTTTGTCGGTACCCGTGTTTTTCATCCTGATCGGGATTGAACTGGCTTATAATTTCTATAAAAAATTAAATTATTACCGCCTTAACGATAGTATTGCCAATTTAAGTCAGGGGATAGGGCAGCAGCTTACCGGCATTTTTATGAAAACGGCCCTGTTTTTTGGCTACAAATACATTTTTGAGCATTGGCGTTTGTTCGAACTGCCCAAAACCATCTGGATCTGGATTCTCTTGTTTATCGGTGTCGATTTTTTCTATTACTGGTTCCATCGGATGAGCCATCAGGTAAATGCCTTATGGGCGGCACATATTGTACACCACCAGAGTGAAGAATACAATTTAACGGTAGCACTACGCCAAAGCTGGTTTCAGGGCTGGTTTAGCTGGGTATTTTACCTGCCATTGGCTTTTGTGGGCTTTGATCCCATTATGTTTTTAACCCTGAGTTCTTTTAATACGCTTTACCAGTTTTGGATCCATACCCGTGCGGTTAAAAACATGGGTTTTCTGGAGTATATATTAAATACACCATCGCATCACCGCGTGCACCATGGTTCCAATCCGAAATATATCGATAAAAACCATGCCGGCACCTTAATTATCTGGGACCGTATTTTCGGTACTTTCCAAAAAGAGGAAGAAGAGGTTTATTACGGCATTACAAAACCTTTGGCCAGTTGGAACCCGGTTTGGGCAAACCTCCACTATTGGGACGATCTGGTTAAAACGGCTAAACAATCGCCGAAACTAAGCGATAAGATTAATGTTTTTATCAAACCTCCGGGCTGGTTTCCCGCGCATTTGGGCGGCTTTCAATCTGCTCCCGAAATTAATCCGGCAACTTATCAGAAATACAATCCGGCCTATCAATCTAAATTAACGGGTTATGTACTGGTACAGTTTTTAGTGGCATTGGCTGCCGGTTCGGCCATATTGTTTTCCTACCACAAAATGGATACCCTGGCGTTGATCTCCGGATCCTTTTTTACTATACTTACCCTAATCACCTGTGGAGCTTTGCTGGAGCAGAAAACCTGGCTGATCAGGTTCGAATATTTCAGGTTGTTATTTGGTATATTATTGATTTTTGTTTTTAAAATCCCGGTAGGATATCAGGTAATTTTTGCTGCTATCCAGTTAATATCCGTAATTTGGTTCTTTAATTTGCAAAAGGCAAATCCCAATCCTGATGAAAACTAAGTTATATTCATTTATATTTTTTTTGGTATTTATTGTTCAGTTGTATGCAGAGTATACCAATAATATACAACTGCGTTATTTCTCTAAACCTTTAATTGTAGTGGTACTTTTGGTATGGCTGTACGTAAGCACCAACCTTAAAGGACGTTTCCACAAACGTATTTTTACAGGCCTGATTTTCGCGTGGGCCGGAGATATATTGCTGATGTTGCAGAATGGCAGAACAACTTATTTTATTTTCGGACTGCTCGCTTTTTTGCTGTGCCACATTTTTTACATCAGGGCCTTTACACTCGATCATAAATCTAATCCGAGCCATAAAACGCCATATTTTCTATGGGCAGTAGCTGCTTTTGCCATTTTTTGTTCAGGTTTGTTCTTCTATTTGCAGCCACACCTCGGCCCCATGCAGTTCCCTGTATTAATGTATGCCATTATTATTTGTGTAATGGCACTGATGGCGGTAAACCGTTATGGAAAAGTAAATATCAATAGCTTTAAACTTATTCTCTACGGAGCGCTGTTTTTCCTGCTGTCTGACAGTGTATTGGCCGTAAATAAATTTGCACAGCCTATTCCGCAAAGCGGGGCATTAATTATGGCTACTTATATGATTGCCCAATACCTGATTGTTTATGGTACCATCGAACGTAAACTGGTAGTTACGCAAACAGAAATTTAGTTTCAGTCTTAAAATTTTTCTTTTTGTAATTTATTGATAATTAACGATATAGTTAGTGTTAATCATTGTTGAGTAGTGTTAATTATACGTGGTATGGTTTTTTTGTTTCAGTTTAAGTAAGTTTTGTTTGGGTAATTTTATAATTCCCAAAAATATTGGAGCTTTTTTGTCATGAAAAAGTATTTATCCTTGTGGGTTGTTTTTAACAAACTGATTTTCAGCCTGTTAAAAACTAACCTTTTCGGAGGTTTATTTTGCTCTAATATTACATCTATGTCTTCTAATCGCCACTTTTCTGTTGGTAATTCTGTTAATAACTTTTTTTTGTAATTGTTAATAACATCGGCGTTTTCCTATCTAAGTTTATGTTAATCGTTTGATTATCAAATACGTTTTAACGAATTTTTATCTATGATTAACGCTGCACTAGATTTTTTTTCGAAGGAAATTAATGGCTATCTGAACAATATTGCCAATACCACAGGTGAAGATTACATCGTGGTGAGCAGTGTTGTTTCGGAAGGCAAACTTGCCATACCTGAAAAAACAATGGGCATCACTTTGATGAATATTGAAGAAGATAGGGTTGTAAAAGATCAGCGGGTTACGGTAAAAAATATGCTCGGTGATATAGAAACACGGAATCCCGATATATACCTTAACCTTTACGTACTTATTTCTGCAAATTTTAATCATGCCGATACCGAATCACCTACCCTCGATTATCTGGAAGGTTTAAAGAGACTCTCTCAGGTAATTGCATTTTTTCAGGGGAAAAATGTGTTTACACAGGCCAACTCACCTTTGCTGGCCACAATTGATAAAAATATTGAACGCTTAAGTGCTGAGCTGTTCAGTTTCAATTTTGAACAGATGAACCATTTTTGGAGCATTATCGGTCATAGCTACCTGCCATCGGTACTGTATAAGATCAGGATGATTACCGTGCAGGAAAATGTGCAACTGGCACCGGATGGATTAGTAGAAAATATTTTGTTAAACACAAGAACCAAGCTATGAGTGCCTATCGGAAATTGTTTTCTGTTGGTGTAAACCATAATTATTACGAGGATAACCTTTGTAATGATCTGGTTTTTGTACCTACAAGTGCATCTACAGCCATTATGCGCAACCAACGCTGGTTATTTAAAAAGTTTGGTACTGGTTTTAGCATAATTACAGAAGTGGGCGCCGACTTCAAAAACAAGATCGAACTTTTAGATACCACGCTGCAGTTTGGCATCAGCCTAAATAATGCCGCGAAATTTTTGGCCATTACACAGTTGAACGAAACTTCGCCAAACAAAGAATTTTTGAGCAATAAAAAGGTCTATTTTTCCAATAACGCTTTAAATCCTAATCTGGGCTACCAGATTATCGATGGCATTGTTGGCGATCTGATGAACCTGGATTTTACGCTTCCAGCGATGAATACCGAGGTTACGTTAAGGGTAAACTCACTAACAGAAAATAATCTGGTTGTAGATTTCGACAGTGAAGGATTGCCCGTTAACGGCCCATATAAAATTAAACTCAATAGCAGTAAAGTTTTCGAAAAACTGCTCAATATGGGCAAACTGCCTGATGGACTTTACAACATATCCATCAAAAACGCAGCCGATACGGGTAACGATCTGTTGAGTTATAAAATTTTTAAAAGCAACCGATTAAGTGCACAACCGGTTTTTGGTGTACTGGAGATTAAACTGCCTGCAAGTAATGCCGTAGTTACGGAAACTAAATTTTTGATCGGTTTTTTACGGAAATCGACCATCTGGAAATATTACATCATCAACCAGAGCGGTATCGATTTAGATGATTTTGATCTATTGGTGAAGGATAAAAGTCAGGACGGCACGCCTAGCGGAAACCCGGTTTATGCCAAATATACTTTTGCCGGAAACCCGGTGCCTGCCAACGATCCCGATCCGATCAATAAAATTGCCGATGCCGATATCCTGCTTTTTAAAAGCAATGTAAAGATCCCCTTTTTCCAAAAAGTAAAATTAGGTATAGAGCTTAGCAAGAAAGACAGTGGAACAGAGGTGGTTTTAACCAAGAATTTGCCCAATCCGGTACCCGAAAAACAGGCGGGCGAGGAGAGTAGAATATATGTATATGTTTAAAAAATAATTTATCGTGATATGGCGCTAACATATAAACATCCAGGGGTATACGTTGAAGAGATTTCGACCATACCACCTTCTATTGCACAGGTTGATACAGCCATACCCGGCTTTATCGGTTATACTGCAAAACGGGAAAAAAACGGTGTAGCCTTTTCGGCTAATGTACCGGTACGCATTACCTCATTATTGGAGTTTGAGGTTTTCTTTGGCGGTGCTTTTCCCGAAGTGCTGGAAGTAACCATCAATGAGCCTGAAAAAGGCAAATTGACACCAAAAATTGATGTAACCGCTGCAACTACAGCAACCGGGGTTTCGGGTTATATTTTATATTATCATGTAAAAATGTTTTACGAAAACGGTGGCGGCCCCTGCTGGGTAATTTCTACCGGTACCTACAATAATACACCGGCCATAACCAAAGCCGAATTAAAACTGGGTTTACAGGCCTGCGAACGCGAAGATGAAATTACCCTTTTGCTTATTCCCGAAATTACGGCACTATCTTCGGCTGCAGATATTAAGGAATTAAACGACGGGATGCTTGCACAGTGCGCCAAACTGCAAGACCGTTTTGGCATAATGGATGCCCCACTGGTAAAAACATCTACCACCTACCTGGATGCTGATAAATTCAGGAACGACCTGGTAAGTGCCGATAACCTAAAATATGGCGCTGCATATTATCCACAGGTACAAACCAGTGCAAGCTATAACCGCGTAATCGACGATAAAATCAAAATTGCAGCCGACAACCGTACAGGGGCCAATGCTGGCATTTATAAAAAAGCAAGTAATGTTAAAAAACCGATAACCAAAATTATCGATAAATCGGTTACCGCTGTAAAGGCCTCTGCCACGGTTACCATTAGTAGCATAGCAATCGGCGGTCATTCGATTTCCATAGCCGGCTTTAGTTTTACTTTTGGTACAGGTGGGGTTACAATCGGCGCTGATACCACTGCAGCTGCGGCGGCTTTAAAAGCTGCAATTGCGGGTAATACCGAATTGGCAGCACTGGTTGATACCTCGGCCGCTTTAGGCGTGTTAACCGTAACGGCCAAAACCGCAGGTAGCGATGGCAATGTAATTTCCATTATCTACGATCCGAAAGGTAATGCTCCCCAAATCTTGTTAGACAGCCCATTCTTAACCGGTGGCTTTGATAGTACCGATTTTGCCCTTTTTAACCAGGTGCAAGCCGCGCTTGATTCTTATACCGTTCCGCTTTATCCTTCGGGCATTATTGCGGGTATTATGGCACGTGTTGATAACGATCGTGGCGTATGGAAAGCGCCGGCCAATGTAAGTTTATTAACCGTTGATAAACCTTTGATTACCATCAGCGACGAAGAGCAGGATTACCTTAATGTAGATGCCACATCAGGCAAAAGCATCAATGTAATCAGGAAATTTGCCGGCAAGGGAACCTTGGTTTGGGGTGCCAGAACTTTGGCAGGTAACGATAACGAGTGGCGATACGTACCAGTAAGGCGGTTTTTTATCATGGTTGAAGAATCGATCAAAAAAGCAACAGAATTTGTGGTGTTTGAGCCTAATGACGCCAGAACCTGGATGCGTGTAAAAAACATGTGCCAGAATTACCTTACCCAATTATGGCGGCAGGGTGCTTTGGCCGGTGCAAAGGCCGAAGATGCATTTTTTGTAAATGTGGGCTTGGGTATCACTATGACCTCGCTCGATATCCTGGAAGGACGGCTGATCATAGAAATTGGAATGGCCGCTGTTAGACCGGCTGAGTTTATAGTCCTTAAATTTTCTCACTTATTAGCAAAATCTTAAATTATGGCAACCAATTATAAAACCCCTGGCGTTTACATCGAGGAAATAAGTAAACTGCCTGCATCAATAGCTCCGGTTGAAACGGCTATTCCTGCGTTTATCGGGCGTACCGAATTTGCCAAAGATGAAGATGGGAACGATATTTTTCCCGTTGCCGGAACCAAGCTGCCAACACCCATCCGCATTACTTCCTTTCTTGATTACCAGAAATATTTTGGCGGTGCCAACTCAGAAACGGCTGTTTTTGAAACCAGCGGCATACCAACCATAACCGATACCGAAGATGGCGGCAAAATAGTAAAACGTGTAATCAGCTGTAATGCCAAAAAAAGTGAAGTGAGTGGTAAATACATGTATTATGCCATACAAATGTTCTATGCCAATGGCGGCGGACCATGTTATATTGTTTCGAGCGGAAGTTACAGCACCAACATTACCAACGATGCCGCTAAAGCAGGTTTAGATGCAATTGCAAAAGTTGACGAACCAACCATACTGGTATTAACCGATAAGCATAATGCTTTCAGCAGCACCAAATCGGGCTATAAAGATGTGTACGATTATGCATTGGCGCAATGTGCCAGGCTGCAAGACCGTATTGCCATTTTTGATGCCTGGGTGTTATCCGATTCACCTTATACCGATGCCGGTATTGTTAGGGAAGATATCAGCATGGATTACCTAAAATACGGTGCGGCTTATTATCCATGGCTGCAAAGTACGCTAAGTTATGCCTATAGCGATTCGGTAGTGATAAAACATCAGGTAAATGCTGGTACGGGGCCATATGATGGTTTAACACTAGCAGCTATTAAAGCCATGGATTTAAATACTTACCGTACACTGGTAAACGAAATGGATAAAAATGTAATCGATTTGCCACCTTCGAGCGCAGTAGCGGGGATAATGGCAAGGGTTGATAACAACCGTGGTGTTTGGAAAGCACCTGCCAATGAGAGTGTGAACCTGGTTACAGGTCCATCGTTAAAAGTAACCGCACAGCAACAGGAAACATTAAATATAGATCCTACCACAGGCAAATCAATCAATGTAATCCGCTTTTTTACAGGGAAGGGGACACTGGTTTGGGGTGCCAGAACTTTGGCAGGGAACGACAACGAATGGCGGTATGTTTCGGTACGGCGTTTTTACAATTTTGTTGAAGAAAGTGTTAAAAAAGCCACTGAGTTTGTGGTTTTCGAACCCAATGATGCCAATACATGGCTGCGCGTAAAAACCATGTGCGAGAACTTTTTAAACCAGCTTTGGCGACAAGGGGCATTGCAGGGCGCAAAACCCGACGATGCCTACTTTGTGCGCATCGGTTTGGGGGTAACCATGACCTCGCTTGATATCCTCGAAGGCAGAATGAATGTAGAAATCGGTATGGCAGCGGTGCGTCCGGCGGAGTTTATCATCTTAAAATTCTCACATAAATTACAGGAATAATTCATCATAAATTATAAAAATTATGGCAAATACTTATCCATTACCGGTGTTCCACTTTCAGGTGGAATGGGGCGGTTCGCGAATTGGTTTTACAGAGGTTAGCGGTTTAACCGTAGAAACGCAGTCGATTGATTATCGCGAAGGGAATTCACCCGAATACCATGTTACCAAAATGCCCGGAATGCAGCAATATACCGCTATTTCGATGAAAAGGGGCATAACGAAGGGGGATAACGAACTTTTTCAATGGTTTAATACCGTGAGTTTGAATAAAATAGAACGCAGGGATTTAACTATCAGTTTGCTTAACGAAAGCCATGAGCCGGTAGTGGTTTGGAAGGTTAGGGGGGCATGGCCATCAAAAGTAGATGGACCAACGTTAAATTCTACCGGAAATGAGGTAGCCATAGAAACGGTTGAGCTGGCACACGAAGGTTTAAGTATTGAATTTACCTAGGGGTTATGAAGCTTGTAAATCCTCCTGTTGGTTTCCATTTTTTGCTCCGCATAGAAGGTTTATCACCACAGTATGATGGCCTGCCCGATATCGGTTTTACCGATGCAACAGGTTTTGAGGCAAATATTGCGACCGAAGAATATAAAGAAGGAGGCGAAAACCGTTTTGCCCACAAATTGCCAACCGCGGTAACCTACAGCAACCTTACCTTAAAAAGAGGATTGTTAATTGGTTCGGCAGCAATGAAATGGTTTAAAGAATCGGTAGAGGCATTTACATTCAACCCGAAAGATATTACCCTCATTTTGCTCAACGATGCGCATGTTCCTTTACAGGCCTGGAATTTTGTAAATGCCTACCCCGTAAGATGGTCGGTAGAGGGCTTTAACGCACAGCAGAACGGTTTGGTAATAGAAAGTATAGAGTTTGCGCACCAGTATTTTAGAAGGATCGAAATTTTTTAATGAAACATTCATATGCCAGTAGAAATTAGGGAACTGAATATTACCGCAACCGTAACCAACAATGTTGCCGGATCTGCACCGCCAAGTGCAACCGGACAAACAGCTACGGATAAGAAATTGAAAAAGGCATTGGAAGAGTTGAAATTACAGATCAAAAATAAGAATGAGAGGTAAATTATGGCTTTAAGTCAACTTCACGATCGATTGGGCAATTTGGAAAAACTCGTCATAGATGTTTATTCTGATAACAACTTTTCCGGTTCTCCTATCGAAACGTTTAAGGTGTTGTACAATCCCAATACTTATTTTATCGATTATAAAAACGAACTCGATCATGATGCACCGGTAAATGCTGCAGATGGGGTTGGGGAGTTTAAATCGTCGAGGGGCAAAGAGCTGAATTTAGATCTGCTCTGGGATGCCACATCTGCTTCCTATTCGGGCAGTTCGACCTTTCAGGCCGATGTACAGAGCGACAAAACCGTTCACAAGGTGATCGAGCATTTTATCGATAGCTGTTTTAAAATCAAAGAGGATACCCATCAGCCAAATTTTTTAAAAATACATTGGGGTGAGCTTACTTTTCAGGGCATGCTTACCGCGGTTAAAGTTACCTACACCCTGTTTGATAATAGCGGGAAACCGCTAAGGGCAAAAACCGACTGTACTTTTACCAGTTATACCTCCCTTACCGAACAATCTAACGAGCAGCGCCGCAGTTCGCCCGATTTAACGCATTACAGAAACGTAGAGGGCGATAATCCGCTCCCTTTAATGACATACAATATTTACAAAAACGATCGATATTATTTAGAGGTGGCCAAGGCCAACAACCTGAATAATTTTAGAAAATTAAAACAGGGAGCGCGTATTACGTTTCCGCCGATAGAAAAATAATTTGCCATGCCAGCTCATTCAGGTGCTCAGAGTTTTAGTATTAAAGTAAACGGACAGGCTTTGCCCGATGCAGTTGGTATTTTGGAAATTGTGGTTACCAATATGGTTAATGCCATCCCAAAAGCCAGGGTGGTGGTAATGGATGGTAGCGCAGCGGCCCAGAATTTCGAATTGAGCAATGGAAACGATTTTATACCCGGGGCCGAAATTGAGATTGCAGCGGGTTATGATGGCGAAAACGAAACGATATTTTCGGGATTGATTATCAGCCAGACCATTAAAGCCAACGAGAGTGGCAGCCAGATGGAAATAGAATGCAGGGATAAAGCCGTTAAACTTACTGCAGGGCGTAAAAACAAAATTTGGGAAGATACAACCGATGCTGATGCCATTACCGATCTGGTAGGTCAAAACGGTATTTCTGCCGATATTGATGGATTGGACCTTCAACATAAGCAACTGGTACAGTTTAACTGCAGCAACTGGGATTTTATTATTACCCGTGCCGAATTAAATAGTGCTTTGGTGATAACGGAAGCCGGAAAACTAAACATTGCCATGCCCGATGCGGGCCAGGAGAGCACTGCTACCTATACTTATGGCTCCGAAATTTACGATTTTGAAGCCCAGATGGATGCCCGAACACAGTATCCGCAGGTAGTTACCAAAAACTGGAATTACACCAACCAGGAAGTAAAAGAAGGAACATCAACAGCAAAATCGCTGCCCCAACAGGGAAATATTTCAGGCGATGACCTGTCGGAAGTACTGGGCTGGGATGACAATAGCCTGTACCATTCGGGTAATGTTGCTGAAAAGGAATCGGCCGAATGGGCAAGTGCACAACTGTTCAGGAGCAGGTTAAACAGGCTTATCGGTAATTTCAGGGTGCAGGGCGACAATAAATTAAAACCCGGAATTATTGTGGAGCTGCTGGGTATTGGCGAACGTTTTAGCGGTAAATGCTGGGTTACCGGTGTAATCCATTCCTATTCGGGCGAAGCAGCGTGGTACAGTCATGTTCAGTTCGGATTGGATAAAAGCCTCCACAGTTACAGTTTCGATGACATAGTAGAAAAACCGGCAACCGGAATCATCCCCCCCGTAAATGGACTACAAATAGGTATTGTTACACAGCTGGAGAGCGATCCCGATGGCGAGAACAGGATCAGGGTGCGGTTACCAACCGTTGAAAACGAAGGAGATGGAATCTGGGCCAGGTTGGCCTCTGTAGATGCCGGGAAAGACCATGGTTGGGTTTGGAATCCCGAAATAAATGATGAGGTAATTGTAGGTTTTATAAATGACGATCCGCGCGATGCCGTGATTTTGGGAAGATTATATAGCAGTTCATTCCCCCCTCATTTAGAGGCTAAAGATGATAATTACCTAAAGGGATTGTCAACCAAATCAAAACTGCAGTTATCATTCGATGATGAAAAAAAAATCATCAAAATAGAAACACCGGGAGGGCATTCTATTACACTTGATGAAGACCAGAAACAGATTGCTATCCAGGATATGAACGGCAATAAAATAGAGATGGGAGAAGATGGGATCAAGATTGAAAGTATTAAAGACATCACGCTAAAAGCTTCCGGCGATTTTAAAATCGATGGAACAAACATTACCACCAATGCCAATGCACAGTTAAAACTAAGCGGAAGCAGTGGTACCGAATTAAGTTCGTCGGCAATTACAAAAGTTAAAGGAAGCATGGTACAGATTAATTAAAAAATGGCAAACGCAGCAAGAGTAACCGATACCACCAATCACGGCGGAACCATTGTTGGCCCTGGTGTAGCCACGGTTTTAATAGGCGGCATGCCCGCTTGTGTGGTTGGCGATAGCCACGTTTGTGTATTGCCGCCAAATAGCCACCAGCCAACCGTGAGCCCTTTTCCGGCAGGTAGTGCAACGGTGTTTATTGGTGGTTTACCCGCGGTAAGAACAGGCGATAGCTGTATTTGTGGGGCAAGTGCCGTAGTGGGCTGCCCAACCGTAACAATAGGATAAAATGGATACAGAAAATAATTTTTTAGGCAAGGGCTGGGCTTTTCCTCCGGTAATTACCAAATATAAAGGTACCGATCGCTTTGCAACCGGCATGGTAAGCGATGTGATTGATATTAACCAGAGCCTCGAAATCCTTTTTGGTACAGCGGTGGGCGAAAGGGTAATGCAGGCCGAATATGGCTGCAATGTAGAAGATATGATTTTCGAGCCCATTAATGTTACGCTGGTTACGCGGATTACCGAAAGGATAAGAAGGGCCATTATTTATTACGAGCCACGCATCAAACTCGATAAACTTGATGTTTTTAAAAATGAAGAAAATGGAATCATCAACCTGGTAATCGAGTATACCGTTAGGAGTACCAACACCCGGAACAACATCGTATACCCTTATTATTTAACCGAAGGCACAAATATTTAGGAAATGAGTATCAACTGCAATAAAAATAATGACCCAAGAAACGGAACCAGCCGTTTAAACCGCTTGCCCAAAGCCTTGGATGCATCTTTTATTGCTATTGATGAAAGGGACAAAAAAAGCCTTTACCAGTTCTGCGATAACCTGGCAGCCTATGTCAATTACTATTATTACGATGGGCTGGAGAAAAAAACAGATTGGCAAAGTGTTTTCAATATAGATGAATTAAAAGAAGACGGCACATCTGAACCCCACTTGGCACTTTTCGATTCTTTCCTCGAATTATATGCTGTTGCCCAAAAGGATCTTAACCAGTTTACGGGCAAACACCTCGATTATTTCTTCGAAGCCGTTTTGGGCTTTGAGAAAAAAGCCGCTGCACCCGATAAAGTATACCTCATTGTGGAGTTGGCCAAACACATATCACAATATGTATTGGATGATAAAACCGGATTTAAGGCTGGTAAAAACAGCCAGAAACAGGAGCAGTTTTATAAACTCCTGTCTGATTTTAGTTTTAGCCATGCCCAGGTGGCCAGCATCAAATCTATTTTGGTGGATCAGACCGAAAAATCAAATATTAAAGCTTCGCCCATGGCCAATTCTGGTGATGGCATAGGTGGTGAGGTGGTAAACCAGGATGGCAGTTGGGATGCTTTTGGAAATGAAACCCGATCTGCTGCCAATATCGGTTTTGCCATCAGTTCGCCGCTGTTCCGAATGGCCGAGGGAAAACGGACAATCACCCTTTCATTCAACTACCATACAGCGTACCTGTCCGCCCCGGTAATTAAACCCGAAAATTTTAAAGCCAGTATTACTGCCGAAAAAGGCTGGACAGCAGTAGATATCATTTCGGTCGATTTTACGAGTGCCAGTGTGCTCCAAATTGTGCTCCTGGCCGATGAAAGCAGGCCTAAACTGGTCGATTATAACCAAAAACTCCATATTGAAGATTTTAGGACAGCTTTTCCGGTATTAAAAATAGAAATACTATCAGCCACAAATATTTATGGAGGTTTAACCTTTGCCGCAATTGATAGTGTGGGCATTAAAACTGATGTAGTAGGTGTAAAAAATCTATCTGTACAAAATAGCCTTGGTAAGCTTGATCCGGCTAAACCCATGGAGATTTTTGGTCTGGTACCAAGTGTTGGTGCTAATTTTTACGTGGGCAGCAACGAGGTTTTTCAGCATCAACTAAGCAGTTTAAAGCTTAATTTCGAATATTTAGGTTTGCCAACCGTTCCTTTTGCCACATACTATGATCTTTATGTCAATCTGGCTAACGATAGTAATGGACGCGATAAAACCACTTATGTTAAAAACAGCGATTTTAAAGCCGAAGTTTCCTTTCTCCTGCACCGCAATTGGATCAATGCTGCAACAGCAGAGGTAGCACTTTTTACTGCCATTGATACCGCTGCACCCAATGCAGCATTTTCAGCTGATTTAACTGTGCCCGCTGATTTTGATGCCGATTATAATACCAAGGTAAATGATGTTTATAACCTCGAAACCGAGCGTGGTTATTTAAAACTTAAATTTACCAAAGGCACATTCGGGCTGGCTGATTACCAGTTGGTATTTAGTACGGCTGTTATAGGTAAAACCACAGTTCCTAAATTGCCAAATCCACCATATTTACCGCTCATCCAGAATTTAACGATCGATTATAGCTGTACCGCCACCATCGACCTTTCGGTGAGTGCTAATGTTGGATCAACTTACGATAACCGCATACACCGGTTTTATTTTATTGAGCCTTTTGGCCTTGCCGAAGCCCATCCATTTACCCATGGCGCCGTATCATTGCTTCCGGTTAAACCTAATCAAGGTGAACTGTATATCGGTTTAAGTGATGCTGTTGTACCACAGAATTTAAGTTTACTGCTCCAGGTGAGCGAGGGCAGTGCCAATCCCGATTTCGATAAAGCCATCGTCAAATGGGCCTATCTTCAAAATAATACCTGGATTGAATTCGAAAAAATAAACATTTTACGAGAGCAGACCAACGGACTGTTAACCACCGGTATTGTTACCTTAAACATCCCCAAAACCGTAAACGCTGATAATACATTGCTTGCAGATGGCTTATTGTGGATCAGGGCTGCGGTAGCTACAAATGCCGCTGCGGTATGCGATATTATTTCCATTACGGCACAGGCAGCAGAAGCCCAATTTGAAGTTTACGATGATGTGCTGCCCGAAAAAATCGCCATAGAGCCGGGTTTGATCTCAAAATTGAAAGATCCCGACAATGCAGTTAAAAAAGTAATGCAACCTTACGGTTCTTTTGAGGGTAAGGCGACCGAAAATGCCAACGATTACCATTTACGCGTAAGCGAAATATTAAGGCATAAAAGAAGGGCCATCACCCAATGGGATTACGAACGCCTTATTCTGGCGCAGTTCCCCAATGTGTATACCACCAAATGCATTAGCCATACTTTTTACAACGGCAATGTAAGCAGTTATAATTCTTTGTCACCGGGCGACCTAACGATTATTGCCGTGCCCGATATTGCCATCAGCAATGCTCCTGATCCGTTAAAACCAAAGGTTTCTAAAAATACCCTCGAAATGATCAAAACATACCTGTCTAAAACCAACTCGGTATTTGCCAGATTGAATGTTCAGAACCCGATTTTTGAGGAGATTAAGTTGCATTTCCATGTTAAACTGACCGAAGGTTACGAAGAAAATATTTATCTGCCACAGCTTAAAAACCAGATCAGATTGCTTTTGGCACCATGGACAGGTAATGCCTTAACGCAGATGGAATTTGGAGGTAAAATAGAAAGATCGACCATTATCTATCAGCTCGAAAAGTTGGCTTATGTAGATTACATTACCTGCTTTAAAATGTACCTCTACCGGCCTGCCGGATTGGAAGATATCTCGTCGAAAGATCTCGAAACGGCAGAAACAGCTACAGCGGCCAGTATTTTAACGGCTTATCCCGATCA
Source organism: Pedobacter sp. UBA5917 (assembly GCF_002432345.1). GTDB lineage: Bacteria > Bacteroidota > Bacteroidia > Sphingobacteriales > Sphingobacteriaceae > Pedobacter. The sequence continues at coordinate 14,068 of NZ_DJDT01000292.1, read as the reverse complement.
CTCCATTGTCAACATCAACGATCTCCCCGGAATCAGTAATCCCGATTGCGATTGTGTGGATTGCGACGATAATACCATCATCACAAAAGGTGAATTTGTTCCCATTAACGAATGCGGTTGTAATTAAATGAGCGATTTAAAAACCATATCGAAAAACAGTCCCCAGCAGGAAAGCATGCAGTTTGATAAACTACGTGAAATGGGTATTAACCGGATTCAGGCACTGAGCCAGCAAAACTGGACCGATTATAACCTGCACGATCCCGGGATAACCACGCTCGAAGCGCTGTGTTACGCCATAACCGATCTGGGTTACCGTTTAACTTTCGATATGCAGGATTTATTGGCCAATAACCCCAATATTACCCAGGTCGATTTTCATAACTTTTTTACCGCCAGACAGATCCTGCACAACGCACCGGTTACCATCAAAGATTTCAGGAAACTGCTTATGGATGTGGCCGTAACGGTTGATCAGGAAATATTGGGCATCAAAAATGCCTGGGTAATTCCGGCCGATGATGCCGAAATGAAGCTTTACGTAAATCAGGCACAGCAAAAACTGGATTATTTTCCAACGGCAACAGATGGAACAGGTTTTTTTGTAAAAGGACTTTATAATTTCCTGATCGAATTTGATCAATCCATCGTTTATGGCGATTTAAACTCCAATGCTATGGAAGGAACCTACGTCATCAATAATTTTGGCGGTGATCCATGGTTGAACGGGGTAGAAATTAAGGTTAGCGTCCATTTCCCACGCTGGGATGATCTTAGCATCGATTTTAGCAGTGATACAAAGATTATAAATAACATTAAAAGTCTTAAAATTGAGGTGGATGAACTCCCAACAGGATATAAACTGTTTGATAACAACGATTTTGATCATACCGTTACCTTGGCCGGCACAAAAATGGTAGCAGGCGTTCCAACAGCCATTACAGGCTTAAGTGCAATCGATAGCGAACTCAACCACTTTATTTTTGATGCGGCAAATGGACTTTTACAAAGTTACAAACGCAAAATAGCCATTATTAAAAGCATCATTAAAAAGGCAGAAGACAGGTTAAATGATAACAGACCGCTATGTGAGAATTATTTCAATACCAGGGCATTAAAAGTAGAAGAAATTGCAATATGCGGCGATATTGAAATCGATCCATTTGCTGATGCGGCCACCGTTGCTGCCGAAATTTATTTTCGGTTGGCCCAGTTCCTTTCGCCCGATGTGTATTTTTACAGTTTGCCCGATATGAAAAGCAGGGGCAAAAGCACCGAAGATATTTTCGACGGACCTGCTCTTGCACACGGTTTTATCGACGACGATGAATTAAACGCTTCCGAACAGAAATGTACTATTCATGTAAGCGATCTCATCAGGATCATCATGGATGTTAAAATTGATGGTAAACGGGTGGTTCAATCGGTTAGTGGTTTGCAGCTGGCCAATTTTCCCGAAGATAACAGCAGCAATGATATTGCGCAAAAAAGCGTAAAATGGTGTCTGTCGCTGGCCATCGATAAGTTTTGTGTGCCCAGATTATCAACGGATCTTTCCAATTTATCGTTTTTCAAACACAAGCTTCCTTTTGCTTTTGACCAGGATGAGATGGAAGCCAAATACAGGGCGCTTTTTGCAACCGCAAGAAAACGTTATCCCGAAAATCCAATTTTGGATAGGGCTTTGCCTATCGGAAACTGGCGCGAAATAACCGATTACACCTCCATTCAGGAAGATTTTCCATTAATATATGGCGTGGGCAGCGAAGGTATCCCTAATTTGCCTGCCATCGATGATGAAAGAAACCTGCGTTTGGCACAGGCCAAACAATTTAAAGGCTTTCTTTCCTTTTTCGACCAGTTATTGTACAACTACCTGCAACAGGTAAATGGTTTAAAGGCCTTGTTTAGCTTAAATCAGGAGCTTGATGAATTTGGTCAGCCCTTAATGAATAAAACCTATTTCAGCGAATCTTTAAAAGCAACTGCAGCGCATGCTGATATTGTACCAAATGCTACAGGCCAAAAGATTTTCGCTAATGATTATGCCACAAAACTACAGGGGATTACCGAAAGTAAAAGTGCTTACGAAAAACGTAAAAACCGCTTTCTCGATCACCTTTTGGCGCGCTTTTGCGAACAGTTTAGCGATTACGCATTGATTGCCTATACCAACGACGGACAAAAAGCAGGAGCAGAGCTGATTAAAGATAAACTTTCATTTTTAAATGCTTATCCCGAAATCAGCAGTAACCGTGGTAAGGCTTTTAATTATAAAAACGAACTGAGCTGGTTTTACCAGAATGTTTCGGGTTACGAAAAACGCGTGGGCATGCTTTTAGGGATCGACGCCAAAAAAACGGCTGATTTACATTTTTCCAAAGCATTCAGGATACTGCCAGTAAGCAATAAATGGAGTATTGATACCAAAGTATCTACAAAAAACCTTTTTGAAGGCATAATTAGTTTTAATGATCAGCTATTGGCAAAAGCCGCCATGGAAGAGCTGATCAGTGCGGGAGTACATATCAATAACTATAAAGTAATAGCAGGTACAACTGCAGGTAAATTCCAGGTGTTGCTTTATGCTGATTTAATTGTGGAAAAGATAATTGCAAAAAGTAAAAATACGGCATTAACCAAAGCCGATAGTAATACCTTAATTAATAATCATATCAGTTTATGTATTAAAGAATTATGCGGCAATATTTTAAGTAACCGTAAAAACTTGGCAGCACCGATATCAAATTATTTTGAAGTGCTCGCTCACACAGTTAATGGCGCTACAACACCGCCATTACATACCGTTAAATATCAGTTGTTCGATTTACCAGCAGAAGATGTAGCGAGGAAAGTAATCATTACCGGGGAGATTGAAGGACCGGAGGTGAAAGGTGCGGATGCCGCAGGAACAACAGGCAACACCATCGCCAGTTTGCTGTGGAAGTTTATCCGCTTTGCTTCCGACGAAGATTATTATCGTTTTGTACCCGAAAATACAACCGTAAACGAACCGAATTACCATTTCGAGATATTCGATATTTATGGAACGGTGCTCGGAAAACATAAAGGCAGGAACTATAACCATCAGCTGTCTGATATTATGGAAGACAGCACAGCTTTGCCTTTGGTTAAAATTGTAGATTCGTTATCTAACAACGGCACTTATACCGTTAAAAATACGGTAGCCTTAGGACCAGATATCAAAATAGAAATCAACGAAACATTGCCAAATAATTATCCTGATGGCAAATTGAGCTTCAGTGAAACATTTAATGCTTATATCTTCGAAAATGGTCGCGAACTTACCATTACCGGAACCGACTTAACCAACAGGCTGCGTACAGGAGATAAAATGAACTTCATTACACCATCTGCTGAAATTACCGAATTCGAAATATTGAATATCAGTTTCGCTAATAATAAAACCACTATTGTTTCCGATATCTTACTTGATTTTGTGGTAGCGCCAAAACTGGATTATACCAAACTGTTCGAAATCAAGAATATAACACACAGAACCGTTATCATCAGGGCCGGTATGGAAAAATTGGCCAGACTGGATATGGTGAATTTCTTTAACAGGACATTTATAGATCGCGAAGGGCTTCATTTGATCGAACACGTGTTGTTAAGACCTAAAAAACGCGATTTTGATACCTTACTGGATATCCACACCGATGTTGATTGTGTGCAATGCAAAATTGCCGATACCTATAGTTTCGTGATGACTGCCGTGTTGCCTTATTGGCCAAACCGTTTCAGGGAGCGTAATTTTAGAACATTTATTGAAAAAACACTGCGCGAGGAATGTCCTGCCCACGTAGTGCTCAATGTATGCTGGGTAAATCCTTTGCAGATGAACCAGTTTGAAACAGCCTATAAAAACTGGCTCATACAGATCAATACAAGCAGTGCCGGCGACGCCGAGCGGGTAAAAGCACTGAAAAACTTTATAGAATCAATACAGGGCTTAAGGAGTGTTTATCCATCTGGCAAACTGCACAGCTGTAACGAAAACGAAGTACAGAAAAATCCACTCATTCTAAATCAAACAAACATTGGTATTTTTTAACTCATCTAGCTATGGAACTCATTAATAAAACAACGGTTTTTGAAGAAAATCAGGTACTAACAGCAGGTCAGCTGAATAATACACAGCAGTTTTTGTTTCAGGAAAGCAGGTTAACCAGGATTAGATTGATCGGCAGGGGGATCGTGTGCGGTTTACATGCAAGCTATGGCGAATATACCGTGCATATTTCGAAAGGTTTGGGCGTAACTTCATGGGGCTTTCTCATTTCGCTAGGTGATTGCGATTTAACGCATTATAAAACTTATACCTTGCCCGATGGCTTAGACTATAAATATTTTAATAATGCCCCGCTTTTAGAACTCGTTACCGCAGAAAATGCTGCTGCGATGGGAGCAGGTCCGATTACAGGTGCATTGGTTTTGAGCGATTATGTGGTGGTTTTGTTTTTAGAATCGGCAGCCCGTGATCTTAAAAGCTGTTTGGGCAAAAGCTGCGATGATTTGGGTAAAGAAAACACTTTTACCATCCGTAAATTGCTGATCAAAAGAACCGATCTCATTAATATCAATATCTCAAATAAAAATAAAGGCGGCGCTATGTATCCTGCTCTTTATGAGCTGGAAACGATCGATTATCCAAGGGCTTTGATTACGCCCATTGCTGCGGCCAATTATCCGGCATTAATCAATACTTACCTAAGCCCGGTTGCTGCAGTATTAGAGAAGCTTACCAAACAGTTGGAGATCATTTATAAAGAACTGCCGGTATTGGCACGCCATTTTCCCAATTACGATTTCGATAGTATTCGCACTGCGTGGGAAACAAAACTGATCGAACTTTCTGCGCAATATTTAAGTGGGAAGGCTTACGGATTCCAGTACGTGTACGATGCTTTTGAAGATATTATCAAATCGTACGAAGAGCTGCGCTGTATCGCCATGCACCTTAACAGTGTTTGTTTGCCCGATGAAGATGCTTTCCCGATGCATTTAATGTTGGGTAGCGATACTTGTCCGCCTTCTGTTTTCCGTCAGGAGTTCGAATCTTCGCCCTTATTTAACGAATATAAAGATTGGAGTAAAAAACTGGTTGCCGTTTTTGGAAGAACCCTGAATATGTTAATCGCTTATTACGATAGCCAGAACGAAAAAAACGATCGCGGTATTCTGGCTACGCCGAGTAAAGAAAAATGGCAAAGTATTGGTAAAAGGGCATTGCCGATTTATTTCGATCCCAATATTGCCGATTTCGAAAAGTACTGGAACGAATCTTTATGCCACGGCTGCGATAACGGCAAACCGCTAAGCTACCATTACCAGTTGCCGCTAAATTTACAGACTTACGGTAAAAGCAAGCTGGAAGCACCTTTGTTGTACAATTTTTCTGATACCACATTTTTTAGGATGGAGGGGCATTTGGCCATCGAAGAAGGTGTAGCTGTTAAGCAGTACAAAAGATTACAGCGCAACTTAAATCTTCCTTTTAAAGTGCGTTCTATTTTTATGGGTGAAGGCGGAAGAACCAGAACCGTTTGCCGTTATCCCGATCTCGATTCGCAGTACCTGGTTTGGCGTAACGTAATGTTGTATTACCTCAATAACCTGATTAAATACAGTACGCTGGCCGAAAAAATGATAGCAAGGTTAGATGACGTAAAAGACGCTACGAAAAATGCATTTAGTGGTGTAAACGTTAAAAAAGAGGCTAATTTTAAAGCAAAAACTGCCGGAAACGAAACTTTTAACGATACAAATGGCCAAACAGAAAAAACATCGGCATTTGGCAATATAAACGATGTTTTTATTAAAGCTGGTATGGTTAACGAGCGGATAAACCAGGCCAATTATGCTAAAATAAATAACAGTAAAGGCAGGTTGGAAGAAACACCCGACGATCTGCAACGAGAGGCATTAAACATGGTTGCCCAGTTTAACGATAATATCGAAGAACTGATTGCCACGCTTACTTTGGAGTTTTCCGACTTTGACGAAAGTCGTTTCAAAACCGTGTATACAGGTTTGATTTCACTTTATGTAAAGGGAATGAAACTCCTGGTCAAAATCATCAATAATGATGGCAATATAGAATTAATGGCTTATCTCATGGCCGCAACCATATTGCACAGGGCGTTAAACGTATTCATGATCAGGCCTTATATCAATATTGGTACCTTAACCGATATCAGATCGCAACGGAACAAAAGCCTGGGTACCAACATTTCATTTTACGATTATATCCGTAGAGCAGGCGCGGTAGAGCATCTGGCAGGGGTAAATAAGGGTAATACCTTGCTATTATTGTACCATACAGGTAAGGAAATAGAATATCAAACCTTTAGAAAAGCACCCGAAGCTGTACCTGTTACCCATAAGGAAACTGAAATAGCAGAAATAGTGAAGGCAGAAAAGGCTGTTAAGGCAAATTACGACGCCAGATATTCAGAAATACAAACACGTATAAAGGAACATGAAAACGAACTTAACCAGATTGAACTTCGACATAAAGAAGCTTTAGAAGTTAGAACGGGAGAGATTAATAAGCGTAAGGTATTTACAAGTGCTGAAATAAAGAAAGAAGAATCGGCCATAAAGAGTGAGCTCGAAACTAAAAGAAGGACATTCAAATCAACAGGCGAGGATGCTGCCAAAGCGGAAGAACTCGAAAAAGAATACAAAGAGCGGATCGTTTTATTGCGTAAAAATACCGAAGCAAATAAAGCAAAAGAACTGAACGAACTCACCAAAAGCATGGAAGCAGAATTGACCGAAAAGCGCAAAGCCGGTGAAGAAGAAATAGAAAAAGCCAGAAAAGAAGAAACCGAGGCAAAAAAAGAATACGAAGGTCATTTAAAAGTGCTTACCGAAAAACGTAAAGCTGTAGAAAAAGGTAAAGAAAAGAAGCTAGAAGGAATTATTGGATGGGAAACAGAAAAAAAAGGCGAGTATTTAAGCAAGTTCGAAGCCAGTTTTAACGAACAGTACGATAAACTGGTGGCTGAAATTGGTAAGGATGGCCTGCAAAATATTGCCGATAATGTGATTGCCGATTTTACCCTTTACGAAGATGATGGCTGTTGCGAATGCGATGCAAAAGATTACCGCAATAAAGAACTTACCCCTTTGGTGGTCCCTATTTCGCGTTTTGTGGTATATAGTCCAAGCAGAATTAACACCGCTAAAATACAGGTGCTTAATAACCTTTACCATCCTGGCGACTACAAGGTTATTGTTAAAAACGGACCTAATTTAGGATCGGTAAAATTTGAGGATGAAGTTTATGAACCCAAACCATCCCTGAACAAACAGATTTTGGTATACACACTCGATCCGGAGAAGGTTGCAAAAGATAGCCGCGCCCGAAGATCGATAGTAGCCATTGATGAACTGGAATATGCCGTTATCGAAAGCGAAACCGGTGAGGAGGTAGATACAGCTTTAATCACTTTCTTTATCGGCGTAGGGCGCATCGGTCAGGATACCTACGAACTAAGCGGAAACGTAAATTATGGCAAGCAGTTTAAGATTACAATAACTGATGCTACTGGTGCACCGATACAGGAGAGCGAGTTTACTGGAAATAGATACAGTTTTAACCTCAATCCAGGTAAATACCATCTTGTAATGGAAGGGATTGTACCACACGGAAGACAAGAAAGAGATACCGAAATTGTTAACGAAGATGTTATCGAAAATTTTGATTTAGGAAAAAAATAGTGTCGTGAATAAGCACCTCATACAATCGCAAAAAGTATTGCTCACTGTTGCCAGTCAACAGGATTGGGAGAAGGTGCAGGCAGAAATTGGCAATTTTTGCAAAGAACGATTGCCCGATATTTTCAATTCCATATTTGATGAATTTGCTTTTAACCAAACCATCCGGATCGATCAGTTAAATATAGATCTGGGAAATTTGTCTTTAGATAAACTTATTCAAGATATTGAAGAACAGGTTATTATACAGATATATGCTTATTTTAGAAATCAGAATTATCATAAAGAAAGTCATATCGATGTTCTTGATCAGGAGGTTCATACATTTTTGAAGAATCTTGAGCATAAAGAGAATAACATTCCAAAAGATAAATCTGTTGTATTTGATCATCCGGAAGATGCCAATGCTTACGAAGTTCTGGCATTTTATTGTCAAACAGGTTTAAAACCCTGGTGGCTACCTAATGAAACAACTTTTAAACCTGCTGCAGTTTTAGTCAAACTTTTTAATAATAGCCGGCAGATTTTTACCCAGTTTATCAAAGTAATAAAACGTAATGCCATTAGTTATAAAAGATTAATTCAGTTGGTAAACAGGCGGTTGTTTTTTTACGACTTTAACCATTTTAAAACAGATATTTTATTTTTAAAATATTTAGAACCAAATATTAATATTCATTTATATGATGTAATACTTAATATATGGTTTGATTGCTTAGAAGCAGAAAAAAAACTTATAGGGATAGATGATTTTGGCCTCTGGCTTTTTGCTTTGGCTGAGGAAAACCCGATAGTAAAACATGAATTAATAGCCAGTTTAGAATTGGCTGTTGCTTCTGCGGTGCTTAAAAATAAGGACACTACACTGATCCAGCGGTTTAATAAATTGATCGCTGCCATTCGTAAACAAGAGGTTACAGTTAGTCAGAAACCAAAAATGAAGGAAAAAGAAGAAGTAATAAATCATAAAAAGCCAGATGGAATTGCAAATGAAGCTTCTGTTTTAATCGAAAATGCAGGATTGATTTTGCTTTATCCTTACTTTAAAAATCTGTTCAGTTTTCTGCAACTGTTAAATGGCAATGCATTTACCAACGAAAACGCAATGCATAAAGCCATCGTTTACCTCCATTATTTAGTTTACAACGAAATGCCCGACGACGAATGCCTGTTGTTTTTTAATAAAATATTGTGTGGTGCCGATCCTGAAACCGCAATCAATTTAAACGATATAGCTTTTACAGCCGAAGAGCTGGCAGAGGCTAACGACTTAAAAAGTACTGTGATTAAACATTGGTCAAAATTGGGATCAACAACCGTACAAGGTTTAACCGATACCTTTTTAAAACGTAACGGAAGTTTGATTTTACGGGCTGGCGATTACCACTTATATGTAGAAAAAAAAGGCTTTGATGTTTTACTGGACACTTTACCCTGGCCAATATCAATAATACGCTTACCATGGAACAATTATTTGATCAATCTAAACTGGTAAACAACAGCCTGCAGGCAAATGCAGATGCACTTTTGGCCGAATTAAACTGGTTCGAAAAAGTGCTGCAGCTCCGCAGTGCCATTAATGCAGGTAATGTTGCGGCTGGTACCAGTATTTTTGATGCTAGACCACCCGATTTAAACAATTTGGATAGCAGTTATGGACGGTTTCTGGCGCAGCATCAGTTCAAGTTTGCCGAGCGTTTTTTACTTTTCCTATCCATGGTGAGCCAGATTAAACCACAATGCCTGGATATTTTTCTGGTGAACAACCCACAAACCGCACAAATATTTACCGAGTTTGGCGGTAAAAAAGGCAATGTTTTTAGTGGTTTTTTGCCAACTGCAGAAACGTTTTTGTTTTTGCTCGCTTCCGATAATTTAATGCTGCGGTTTGATCTGATGAAATTATTTGATGCCCGCAACCCGCTTTTTGCTTTAAATGTATTGGAATATGAACCACTTCCACCCGGCGAGCCCATTTCGAGTATCCCATTGCACATTAGTAAAAACTGGTTTGAAGAGTTTACTACCGGCGAGAGGAGCAAGCCACGCTTTTCAACCGATTTTCCGGCACACCTGATCGAAACCAATATGGAGTATACCGATCTGGTTTTGCCCGAACATACCCGCGAGCATCTGGAATTATTAAACTCATGGCTGCAGCATAGTCCCACCATGATGAACGATCTTGGACTAAAACATAAGATAAAACCTGGTTTCCGAACGCTGTTTTACGGTCAGCCGGGCACAGGTAAGTCATTAGCAGCAGCTGTTTTGGGCAAAAAACATAATTTACCGGTTTACCGCATCGATTTAAGTAGGATAGTGAGTAAATATATTGGCGAAACGGGTAAAAACCTGGCCAAGGTATTCGATGCTGCCGAAAATCAGGGCTGGATCTTGTTTTTTGATGAAGCAGATGCCCTTTTTGGCAAACGTACCAATGTGAGCGATGCAAGAGATAAATACGCCAATCAAGAAACCAGTTACCTGTTGCAACGGATTGAAGACCATAATGGTCTGGTTATCCTCGCCAGTAATTTCAAACAGAATATCGATCAGGCATTTTTACGCCGTTTTCAGTCGGTAATCGAATTTCCGGTACCAGAGGCTGGTCAAAGGGCTTTACTTTGGGAACAGGGTTTTTCGTCATTTACAAAAATGGAGGCAAAGATAAACCTCGAAGAAATTGCCCAAAAATTTGAGCTTACCGGTGGTGTAATCATCAATGTGGTGCAATATGCTACCATGCAGATGCTGAAAGAAGGCGGAACAGAAATCAGGCAAAAAGATATTATTGAAGGGGTTAAACGCGAACTTAAAAAATCCGGACGAACATTATAGGTATGGGCAGCGCATTGGCATATAGCAATCCTCAATCTAAGTCTGTTACCCACAGCAGGCCAGGGAATAGTGCTATCCAAACCAAACTAAAAGTTGGGGCTGTAAACGATCCGCAGGAGAAAGAAGCCGATCAGGTTGCGGAACGCGTAATGCGGATGCCATCTAACTCAGGTTTTGCTATGGCTGGCGCCGGTGGTCCATCATCTGGTATGCAGGTGCAACGAAAATGTGCAAGCTGCGAGCAGGAGCAAAAAGTTGCCCGTAAAGAAAATGGCATCATGAGGTCGGTTGTCAAACCTGCTGTACAACGTAAATGTGCGGCCTGTGCAGAGAAAGAAAAAGTATCAAGAAAAGAAAATGTAGCAGCAGAAAATAAACTTCAGCGTAAATGCAGTTGCGAGCACGAAGAAGAAGTTTCGCGGAAACCAGAAGAGTTAAAAGACATAGATCAACCAGAAGTGTTGCAGGCCAAATCCGAATCTGCATCTGCTGCAGGTGGGATAGCACCATCAAGCGTACAATCGGGTATTAATGCAACAAAAGGCGCCGGAACAACCCTGCCGGGTAATGTAAGCCGTGATTTGGGCAGTAAAATGGGGGGCGATTTTTCAGGCGTGAGGATTCATGATACTTCTTACTCCGCTAAATTGAACGATAGTTTAAATGCCAGGGCCTTTACCGTTGGCAACAATATTTATTTTAACAAAGGCGAGTATAACCCAAATTCGCAAAGCGGAAGATTTTTACTGGCGCACGAACTTACGCATACCATGCAACAGGGCGCATCGCCCGATATACAACGTTATAGTTGGGATGAATTTACAGGAGATGTTGCCAGTGGTGTTGATGCGGTAGGAGAAGGACTGAGTGATGCCGCCGGTGCTGTTGCCGATACTGCCAGCGCAGCTGCCGGAG
>NZ_DJDT01000292.1:0-2398 GCF_002432345.1 Pedobacter sp. UBA5917 | reverse complement strand
GCCGGAGCTGTGGCAGACGCCGCTGGAACTGTTTACGACGCAGGGGTAGAAGCGATTGATTGGCTAGCAACCGAAGCCGGACAAGCCGCGCAGGCTTTGGCCGATGCTTTTGGTGTAGGGGTAAGGATAACCGCCAGTGGTCTGGAAATCGATATTCCGGGCGGTTGTCCGTTAGATGGACATAGCCAGCAGTTTACCTTGCCAACCATGGAGAAAGACTTCATGATCCCGATTTTTGCTATGCCAATTGCCCCTGATGTGGTAATTGCCGGCGAAATTGGTATTACAGGTAGCATTACCCCAGAGGTACAGGTACAGATTGGCCCGATCTGTTTCGACCCAACGCATATTTTAATCAATCCTTTAACCAGTAATTACAGTATTAGCGGTGGTATCAGCATTACCAGTGCTTTATCATTAGGTGCCGAGTTAACAGGAGGCGTAAAAGGCGAATTGAGTTTGAACGGAATTATCCCTGTTGGTCCGGTGCCAGTACCGGTTAGCATCCCACTTTTAAGTGCTGAGGGTGGCCCGGCTGTATTTGTACGGGGAATTGGCATGCAAACTACACATATCGGTGGCTCGCTATCTTATGGTGGAGGTACTATTACAGCAAGTCCTGATATGGATATTGATCTGGGAGTGGCTGCCGATTTATTTGCCGGTGCCTATGCACAGTTAAGTGTGCTCGGTTTCAACCTTTGCCGCATTTACTGGCAACCTTACGAATGGCACGGCGATGCAGCAGCTTCGCTTGGTTTATCGGGTTCTATCAGTGGCATACCTGGATATGGAATTACGGGCATTAGTGTAGCTACACCAACTTTTACCGGTATTCCATTTGATAATATCGGACTCGCAATAGATCGCAGTGAAGGTTTTACCGACGATTGTCCGCTGATATCCGGCTTATGTACTATTTTAAGGGCCTTACATTATCTGCCATCGCAAAACGGAGGCAGCTGGGATCCAACAGGTACAGGCCATGGACGTAGGTTTGGTCCTGGGCCAAGGCTTCCGGGGCCATTAGATGCCTATCAGAAAAACCCTGGTATTACGAGCGGCGCCGAATGTAGGGGAGCTTGCGGTGTAAACTGCGATACCTGTGCGCATTTAGGAACAAAACGTATTTTAGATCCGATGACTGGAATAACGTGGGAATACACTAATTTCCAGGATTGTAATACGCATGATGGTTGTAGGCAGCATGATGCCGGTTTTGATTGGGCAGCGGATGTTAAGGGAGAAACAGGTACCTGGGCAATGGTTTTACCATGGCACATGGCCGCAAATATTGAGTGCGCATGTAATAATCTGGCAGGAAACTGTCCGGCGTGGGCATTTGGCTTGCCTCCTTATGATGGAAAAATGTATTTTGCCGATTCGGCAAAAGCAATCCCGCCACCACCTGTACCACCAATAATGACCGGTGAAGAACCTATCGGGGAGGTTGGACCTGATTTTTACCATTATAGTGAAAGAAAACCTTCAGGTAATTTCTCGGCAAGGGTAGAACGTTGGACAGACTATAGGACAAATTGTGCCGCGGAAGCAAAAGCAGCAACGGGTGTGATGGATGATTTCAAATATATAACAACTTTATCTTCATCCGTTTCTGATTCGTACATCAACCGCGATCAATATAATACGAGGTATGCCACTTCTGTTATTTATGGTATTGTTTACCCTTATAATCATTATACCAATCACACCGAAATACCATCAAATGATTATTCGACGGCATCATTAACCATATTTTCAGCCAATTGCAGATCGGCAAGTACTTTCGGAACGCCAAGCGGTAATGAAGAACAGGATCTGGCAAGCTGCGACCGGAATGAGCTTCCACCTGATTATTGTGAAAATTTGCGTAATACGGTAATCGGTAGGTATGGTGGCAGGGAAAGGGTTTTAGATTTTAATCCGGACACCGACATTAATGAAGACCGTAGAAGACCTGATGATACCCCTACTTCGACCGAATTCAGGCGGCTTTATAACCGTTTGGATAGCTGGGATTATTTTATTGCACGCAGACATAATGATTGGTACAATGAATTTGATACAAACTTTCAGGTGAAAAGAGACCGAAAGGCATGGATGGATGAATTAAAGGCCAGAACCGAAGAATTTAAAGCACGTTTTAGGGATCTGCAACGGCAGGATACTCAGGAACTGGTTGATAATTTTGAAAGGGATGTGCTGCATGAAATTGAAGGTAGGATAGCGCAAAGGGTTAGGGATATTGCCACCTGGTATAAACAAAAAACTGGCTCTACGGAAAGTTTAGAAGAATTGACAGAAAGGATCCATGCAGAGGGTACCGAATTATGGCGTGATGACTGGAGAGCTGCAATATTGGCTGTTAACCGTGTTTTATCGCGCTTGTGGCCTCCGG
>NZ_DJDT01000118.1 GCF_002432345.1 Pedobacter sp. UBA5917 | reverse complement strand
CAATCACCCGCGAAGCGAGAAAAGATGTAATATGGAAAAGGTATGATGGGTGATGGAGAAGCAAAGATGAAAGAAAATCTGTGTAATCCATTAATCTGTTCAATCACCCGCGAAGCGAGAAAAGATGTAATATGGAAAAGGTATGATGGGTGATGGAGAAGCAAAGATGAAAGAAAATCTGTGTAATCCATTAATCTGTGCAATCACCTGCGAAGCGAAAAAAGGTATAAAATAGAAAATGTAAGATGGATAATGTACAACTGCGCTACATCATCCATCTTACATCTCACCTCATTCATTCTAAATAAACTTATTGCCGAAACGCGATTTAACTTCTGCAACAAATTCTTTAACACGCTGCTCTTCATTACGTGGGCAGATCATCAACATATTATTGTTTTCTACCACAATATAATCATGCAGGCCCTGCAGGATCACGAGTTTATCCTTTGGTACGTTAACCATACAATTCGACGAATCGAACATAATTACCTGTTCTGAAGGAATAACCGCATTGCCAACATAGTCTTTCTCTGCCATTTCGTATATAGATGCCCAGGTACCTAAATCAGACCATCCAAAATCAGAAGGTAAAACATATACATTTTCTGCCTTTTCCATAATACCGAAATCGATCGAGATATTGGTGCATTGGAAATAGGCATTATTGATGGATTCTTTTTCTCCTGCATTATTAAGTTCAGACCTACCAACATTAAATATTTCGTACATATCCGGCAGGTGTTTCTCAAAAGCTTTTAAAATTGCCTTTGCCGACCAGATAAATATACCCGCATTCCAAAGGAAATCGCCACTCTGTAAAAATGATTTGGCCAGCTCCAGATTTGGTTTCTCGGTAAAAGTTTTAACCTTGTGCAGGTCGGTATCGGTGTTGAGTACGTAATCTGTATGCTGGATATATCCGTATCCGGTATCCGGACGGTTAGGTTTAATGCCCAGCGTAATTAAACAGTCGTTTTTAGATGCAGCATCCAGTGATTGTTCGATCGATTGAACAAAGCCATCAATATTGGCGATGGTATGATCGGAAGGTGCTACAACAATCGTTGCATCAGGATTTAATTCTGCAATTTTTAAACTTCCGTAAGCAATACAAGGTGCTGTATTTCTCATTAAAGGCTCAGCTAAAATCTGGTTATCTGATAACTGAGGTAATTGTTCTTTAATTAAATCCGAGTATATTTCATTGGTTACGATAAATATATTTTCGGGCGGACAGATATTTAAGAATCTTTCGTAAGTGCTCTGGATAAGGGTTTTACCTACACCAAAAAAATCGATAAACTGTTTTGGATATTCCGTTCTGCTTACTGGCCAAAAGCGACTTCCGACGCCACCGGCCATAATCAATGCATAATAATTTTTATTCATTTTTAATTTTAAAATTACACTATGCCTTCGTTGAGGAGATCGTGTAAATGGATAATGCCAAAGTAAGTATTTTGTTCTAGAACTAACAACTGTGTGATGTTATTTTGTTTAATTATCTCTAAAGCGTCGACCGCTAAAGCGTCAAATTGTATGCTTTTTGGAGTTTTACCCATAATATCCTCTGCCTTTAAACCGGCAATAGAATTGTTATTCTCCAGCATCCTCCTGATGTCGCCATCAGTAATTACGCCTAATACCTGGTTAGCTGAATCAACAACAGCAACAGCACCCAAACGGTTTTTGCTAATTTCAATCAACACATCTTTTACCGATGCAGATGGAGAAATAGAAGGCTTTTCGTTCGATAATGCCAAATCACGGGCCTTTAGATAAAGTTTTTTTCCGAGAGAGCCGCCGGGATGGTATTTTGCAAAATCAGCTTCATTAAATTCCCTGCATTCTAAAAGGCAAATGGCCAATGCATCGCCCAGTGCCAACTGTGCTGTTGTACTGGTAGTAGGGGCCAGGTTGTGTGGGCAGGCTTCTTTTTCGAATGATGTATTTAAGATCAGGTCGGCCTGTTCGGCCAAAAAAGAATTGAGCTCACCAACCATTCCGATTAAAAGATTATTTGATGTTTTGAGTAGTGGAACCAAAACTTTAATTTCAGGTGTATTTCCGCTTTTTGATAAGCAGATCACTATATCATCCACCTGTATCATCCCCAGATCGCCATGGATGGCATCAGCAGCATGCATAAAAATTGCGGGTGTACCTGTCGAATTAAATGTAGCCACCATTTTTTGGGCAATAATCGCACTTTTTCCAATGCCTGTTACAATTACACGTCCTTTGCCTTCTAAAATACTGGTTACGATTTTTTCGAAATCGTTATTGATGTTCTTGGCAACATTTAATATTGCTGCTGCTTCGAGCTCTAAAGTGCTTATAGCTGACTGAATTATTGATTTTTTACTTTTCAAAGAGAAAATAATTGTCTGTTAATACTTGAAATTCTTGTAAAATTATGTTATTTTGGATAGAAAAATAGCATCGCATATTTTATTACACAAAATGGACGTGAAAAAGTCGTTATTTGATAACCTCCAAAATTTCTTCGGGTTTGATAATTTCAAGGGTGATCAAGAGTCGATCATTACAAATATTTTAGAAGGCAATAACACTTTTGTTATTATGCCAACAGGTGGAGGGAAGTCTATTTGCTATCAGTTGCCCGCTTTAATGAGCGAGGGAACAGCAATTGTTATCTCGCCATTAATTGCATTGATGAAAAACCAGGTAGACCAATTGAGGGCTTTTGGTGGGAATGACAGTATTGCACATTTTCTTAATTCATCCCTAAACAAATCTGAAATTACGCAGGTTAAATCTGATCTTTTAAGCGGTCAGACCAAATTATTGTATGTTGCGCCCGAATCACTGGCGAAACAGGATAATATTGAATTTTTAAATCTGATTAAAATCTCTTTTGTTGCCGTTGATGAAGCACATTGTATCTCTGAATGGGGACACGATTTCAGACCTGAATACCGCAAAATCAAACAGGTTATTGCTGGTTTAGGTAACAATATCCCAATTATAGCGCTAACTGCTACTGCTACGCCAAAAGTACAGCAGGATATTATGAAAAACCTGGGAATGACGGAAGCTACGCTGTTCAAATCGTCGTTTAACAGGCCAAACCTGTTTTACGAAATCCGTCCTAAGCGTGATATTACCAAAGAAATTATCAAATACATTAAATCAAATCCGGGTAAATCGGGGATTATTTATTGCCTAAGCCGCAAAAAAGTAGAAGAAGTGGCTGAGGCCCTGAACCTGAACGGAATCAGCGCTTTACCTTATCATGCCGGATTGGATCCAAAAGTACGGGCCGAAACGCAAGATAAGTTTTTGATGGAAGATGCCGAAGTAATCGTAGCTACCATTGCTTTTGGTATGGGTATCGATAAGCCGGATGTGCGCTTTGTAATCCACCACGATGTGCCAAAGAGTATGGAAGGTTACTACCAGGAAACAGGCAGGGCCGGACGTGATGGGGGCGAAGGTGTTTGTATTGCTTTTTATTCTCAAAAAGACGTAGATAAGCTGGCTAAGTTTATGAAAGATAAACCGGTTTCTGAACGCGAAATCGGTACCCAGATATTAAAAGAGGTAATTGATTATGCAGAGTCGGGTGTTTGCCGGCGTAAGCAGATTCTTCATTATTTTGGCGAAAACTTTAACGAAACTGGTTGTAACTGCATGTGCGATAACTGCAAAAAGCCTAAAAAACAGTTTGATGCCGAAAATCAATTATCGACTTTATTAAAGTTCATTGAAAAATCTGGCGAAAAATTTGACGATGCACATTTGTTAAACGTTTTTCTGGGTTTAGAAACCGCACAAACCATTGCTTACGAGCACAGTAAAGTGCCCGAATTTGGAATTGGCAAAGAAGACGGCGAATTGATGTGGAAATCGATTGTCCGCCAGGCTGTTTTAAACAACTACCTGTATAAGGATATCGATAACTACGGTTTACTAAAATTAACCAAGCAGGGCAGGGATTTCATCGTAAACCCATATAGCCTTAAATTTATATTGAACGAACCGATAGAAAGTGGTGCTGATGACGACGATGATGATGTAAAACAAGGCACCGGTGCTTTAGATACACATCTTTTATCGTTGCTTAAAGATCTGCGCAAGAAAATTGCTAAACAGAAAAGTGTTCCGCCGTTTGTTGTTTTCCAGGATCCTTCTTTAGAGGAAATGTGTACTCATTATCCGATCACAATGGAAGAACTCCGCCAGATTTCGGGTGTGGGTTCGGGTAAGGCAATGAAATTTGGTACCCCTTTTATCGAATTGATCAAAAAATACGTGGAGGATAACGATATCGAGCGCCCGATTGACCTGATTATTAAAACCCAGGCCAATAAATCGCAGATGAAGGTTTCAATTATCCAGAATATCGACAGGCAGATCGGTTTAGAAGATATTGCCGATTCAAAAGGTATTACTTACGAGGAAATACTAAAAGAAGTAGAATCTATTGTAAACTCCGGTACGAAACTAAACCTGAATTATTTTATCGATGAAGTAATCGATGATGACCGTCAGGATGAAGTTTTCGATTATTTCAGGGCTGCAGAAAGCGATTCTATCGACGATGCCCTTAACGAACTTGGCGAAACCGACTACACCCGCGAAGAAATTCAACTGATGCGGATTAAATTCATGTCGGAACTAGGAAATTGATGTAAGACGGGAAAAGTAATATGGATGATGTATCCGGTTATTTTTCCCATTTTCCCTCTTCCATCATC
>NZ_DJDT01000158.1 GCF_002432345.1 Pedobacter sp. UBA5917 | reverse complement strand
AAACCCTAAACCCTAAACCCTACCCATGATCCGTTGCCTTGCTGTTGATGATGAATCTTACGCTTCAGATATTATTGCTGCCTTTATCAATAAAACCCCTTTTTTAGAATTGATAGGCACCACTACCAATGCTTTTGAAGCGCTTAACATGGTGCAGGAGGGTAAGGTAGACCTCGTATTTCTGGATATCCAGATGCCTGAACTTACCGGAATCCAGTTTTTGAAGATTTGTGGAGGAAAATGTAAAGTAATCCTCACCACGGCTTATCCCGAGTATGCTTTAGAAGGTTTCGATCTGGATGTGGTAGATTATCTGCTAAAACCGATTTCTTACGAACGTTTTTACAAAGCAGCAACCAAAGCGCAACAGATTTTGGCACCAGTTGCCCCTGTTCAGCAGGAGGTGGTTGTACAGCAGGTTGCGCAGGGGAATGACTTTATTTTTATTAAAGGTGATACCAAGAATAAATTTATCAAGGTTAATTATGATGATATCTTATATGTAGAAGGATTGAAAAACTATGTTTCGGTTTATACGGCTACGCAAAGGATCATTACGTATCAATCACTGCGCGAGCTCGAAACAGAACTTCCACAGCCACCGTTTTACCGCATCCACAAATCGTATATCATCTCGCTCGAAAAAATTAAAATGATTGATGGCAATACAGTTTTTATTAACGATCAGGCAATCCCGATAGGCGAAACTTATAAGGAAGAGTTTTTTAAAGTGGTAAGGGAAGGGAAGAAAAATGGTTAACTGTATAAATCGGTTAATTGGTTAACTGAGCATAGTTGGCTAGCCATTGCTTTATTGCTCGATTGTTTTTATTGTTGGAGTTCACTAGTCAGTTAACCAGTTTAAACAATTAACCGATTAAACCATTCTTGGCAATTTGCATTTAACAATATAGCCATCCAACAATTGAGCAGTCTAATAGGTCGTTTTCACAGAGCAGTTAACCAGTTTAAACAATTAACCAGTTAACCAATCACAGTGTGCATAAAATCCCCAAAATATTTCTCCTGATTTTTTTAAGTTTGCTGCGTAAAGATTAAAATCAAAAAATGGCCGTACAAGAAACCAATTCGCTCAATCAGGTTGCAGAATTTCACACTACCTTTAAACATCCTATTCTCGAAAACCCTGTTATTCCTTCAAAACAAAGGGCTAATCTCCGTATTTCGCTTTTGGCGGAAGAGTTGAAAGAATTACAGGAAGCAGTAGAAAACAATGATCTGGTTGAAGTGGCCGATGCCCTTTGCGATCTGCAGTATGTTTTGGCTGGTGCCATACACGAATTTGGTTTAGGGGCAAAATTTAAAACCCTGTTTGATGAAGTTCACCGCTCTAACATGAGCAAGGCCTGCAAAACAGTTGAAGAAGCCGAAAAAACCATCCAGTTTTATTTAGATAAGGATCAAACCGAATCTTATTATAAAGAAATCGACGGATTGTTCCTTGTTTTCAGAAAATCAGACGATAAAACCTTAAAATCGATCAATTATTCGCCTGCTGATTTAAAATCACACTTAGTTTAAGTTCAATTGAAAAGGCTAAAACAGTTAGTAACCGACCTGAAATTAACTCAGGATGCCCTCGATGCAGCTTTAATGCGGGAGTTTATTTTTTACTCGCCCAAAATGCCTTTACGCTTGCATCAGGAACAGCTTATTGCCGCTTCAAAACAGTTTAGTCTGCAGGTTTTTGATACTTATTTTACCAATGCCGAAGTTACCATCAACTGTTTCAGTTGGGGCAATGGCAAGCGGAAAATATTGCTTACACATGGTTGGGCTTCAAAAGCACTGGATTTTTATGAACTGATCGTAGAATTACAGAAAATCGACGACCTCGAGATTATTGCTTTTGATGCACCCGGAAACGGAAGTTCTATATCCGAATTTTCGAACCTGATGTTATATGCCGATTCGGTAAAAGCCATTGCACAAAACTATGCCCAGCCTGATGTACTTATCGGGCATTCGCTTGGAGGCATGGCCAATGTAATTGCTTTGCAGGAACTGGGTTTATCTCCGCAACACCTGATCAGTATTGCACCATTAATCCGTTTAAAAGAAAACTTTGAGCAAAGCCTCGATTCGGTAAATATCGGAGCCAAAGATCAGGATATCTTTTTTGCCAATTTTGAAAAAGAATTTCCGGTACCGGCCAGTTATTTTAACCTTACCGAACTTTATCGGTTAAGTACGGATACAAAGCACTTTCTGGCCTTCGATCCCGAAGATCATATCTCACCGTATCCATTTCTAAAAGAATTTCTGGATAAAAGCCCTGCAATAAATGCAAAATCATTCGAAGGTGTAGGGCATTACAAAATCCTAAAATCGGTTGAGGTGATTGAGGATATTGTGCAAAAGATTTCTACGTTTTAATACCATCAATTCGTCATCTCGACTGTAGCATAGCGAAATGCCCGCCTGCTTCGGGCAGGGAGAGATCTAACTCGAGATAGATCTCTCGACTACGCTGCGCTCCGCTCGAGATGACGGCATGGGGCGAGTGATCCAATGGAGATGATGACGACTTTCTGTGCTAATCCGCGCCTCTGTGGCTTTACTAAACTAACTCCATTAAAAGAGTTGTCAACTTTCCGGCCTATTCGCTATTAAAGTTGACAACTCTAATTCAAATCCATAACAGTGCATAACAGTTAAAGCCGCTGTAAATTCTATTTTAGGGCAACCAAATATTATAAATAGAACATGCAGGCAATTCTAGGTGTTATCTTTCATTTCTTCGGTGGTTTTGCCTCCGGAAGTTTCTATATCCCGTATAAAAAAGTTAAAGGTTGGGCCTGGGAAAGTTATTGGATTGTTGGGGGGCTTTTCTCCTGGCTAATCGTTCCACCGCTTGCTGCGTTTTTAACCATACCAAATTTTACGGCAATCATCAGCAGCACCAATGGAAGTATTTTGTGGCTTACCTATTTCTTCGGTATTCTTTGGGGTATTGGTGGTTTAACCTATGGTTTGGGAGTCCGCTACCTTGGCGTATCATTGGGTAGCAGCATCATTTTGGGGCTCTGCATGGTTTTGGGTTCCATCTTACCATCCATTTACTTCGATTTTTTTCCGCAGACAGGTAAAGATACTTTTAGCATGTTTTTACATACCGATTGGGGCCGAATGGTACTCCTCGGACTTTTAGTCTGCGTTTTGGGCATCATAATCTGCGGTAAAGCAGGTATGATGAAAGAAAAGGAAATGAAATCTGCTGTTACCGATCCGCATGGTTTGGAGATAAAAACAGAATACAAATTCGGACTGGGGTTATTTGTCGGCATTGTTTCAGGTGTTTTAAGTGCCTGTTTCAACTTTGGTATCGAAGCCGGAAAACCCATGGCTGATGCTGCAAATGCCATCTGGAAAGTTGCTAACCCTGCTGAAAACGGTAATTTTCTGTTCCAGAACAATGTTACCTATATCATTGTGCTTTGGGGCGGTTTAACCACCAATTTTATCTGGTGCATGGTACTTAACGCCCGTAATAAAACATTTGGCGATTATACCAATGCAAAAACACCATTGTTAAAAAACTATATTTTTTCAGCACTGGCGGGTACCACATGGTTTTTACAGTTCTTTTTCTACGGTATGGGCGAAAGCAAAATGGGCAATGGGGCCAGTTCGTGGATCCTGCACATGGCTTTTATTATCCTTATTGCCAATGTATGGGGCCTGATACTAAAAGAGTGGAAAGGTGTATCCAAAAAAACATTGCTTACCGTTTTGGTCGGCATTTTAACCATCATCATTTCAGTACTCATCGTAGGGTACGGAAATTCAATAAAAGTTTAATCAATAAAAAATTAAAATAGAATATAACAATGTCGATCGATACAAAAAATTATAAGCATGTAAGCTACC
This sequence comes from Pedobacter sp. UBA5917, assembly GCF_002432345.1. Taxonomy (GTDB): domain Bacteria; phylum Bacteroidota; class Bacteroidia; order Sphingobacteriales; family Sphingobacteriaceae; genus Pedobacter. The sequence goes on along the minus strand of NZ_DJDT01000158.1, from coordinate 10,734 downwards.
TGTGGAATGAGGAAGAGGCCGCAAAGCTGGCTGGTGATGAAGTAGCCCTTTTAATTTACCGTTCTAATTTATTGGGCGCCGATTTACGCCTTACCAATTACGGCGGGGGAAATACCTCCTGTAAATTATTGGAAAAAGATCCGCTTACCGGTTTAGAAACCGAGGTAATGTGGGTGAAAGGATCGGGTGGCGATTTGGGAACACTAAAGAAAAGTGGCCTCGCTGCACTATATGTAGAGCGTTTGCGCAGTCTGAAAAATATTTACCGCGGTGTGGAGCATGAAGATGAAATGGTTGAACTGTTTAACCACTGCATTTTTGATTTAAGTTCTAAAGCGCCTTCAATCGATACGCCTTTACACGGTTTTTTGCCATTTAAACATATTGATCACTTACATCCCGATGCAGCGATTGCTATTGCTGCGGCAAAAGATGGTAAACGTATTACCCACGAATTGTTTGGTGGTACCATTGGCTGGGTAGAGTGGAAAAAACCCGGTTTTGAGTTGGGCCTGCAGTTAAAACAGTGTTTAGATGAAAATCCGGGTATCCGTGGCATTATGCTGGGCTCGCACGGTTTGTTTACCTGGGGCGATACCGCTTACGAAAGTTACCTGAATACTTTGGAGGTAATCGAAATCTGCTCGGATTACCTGAACCAGAATTATGGTAAAAAAGGTCCGGTTTTTGGCGGACAGAAAATTGAAAGCGCTGTGGCAGACCAGCGTAAAAAACAAGCAGCTGCAATAGCACCTGTTTTACGAGGTTTGTGTTCTTCTAAACAGCACATGATCGGTCATTTTACCGATGATAACCGTGTATTGGAGTTTATCAATTCGAATGATCTAGACCGGTTAGCCCCAATGGGAACGAGCTGTCCGGACCACTTTTTAAGAACAAAGATCAGTCCGCTGGTTTTAAGTTTAGATAGCGATGCAGATTTATCAGATGTTAAAGCTTTAAAAGAGACTTTAACTCCTGCTTTCGAAGCTTACCGGGCAATGTATACCGATTATTACGAAAGCTGCAAACATCCAAATAGCCCGGCCATACGTGATACCAATCCTGTGGTGATTTTATATCCGGGCATCGGCATGTTTACTTTCTCAAAAGATAAACAAACGGCAAGGGTTGCGGCAGAATTCTATATCAATGCCATTAACGTAATGAAGGGTGCCGAGGCGGTTTCAGAATATACTTCGTTACCACATCAGGAAGCGTTCAATATCGAATATTGGTTGCTGGAAGAAGCAAAGTTACAGCGCATGCCAAAACCTAAACCATTAACAGGTAAAATTGCACTGATTACGGGAAGTGCCGGAGGTATTGGTAAAGCGATTGCCAAAAAGTTTGTTGCCGAAGGTGGTGTAGTGATCCTGAACGATATGAATGCCGAGCGTTTGGAAAGCGCCGGAGCAGAATTTGCTGTCCAGTTTGGTAAAGATTCTTACAGTACCGCTATTTTGGATGTAACGAGCCAAACTGATATCAATAATGCATTCGATTCGGCTGCACTGGCTTTTGGTGGGGTTGATATTATTGTAAACAATGCTGGTTTATCCATTTCGAAAACCATTGCCGATCATACCGAGAAAGATTGGGACCTGCTGTACGATGTATTGGTGAAAGGTCAGTTTTTTATTACCCAGGCTGCAACAAATACGATGCAAAAGCAGGATATTGGAGGCGATATCATTAATATTGTAAGTAAGAATGCCCTGGTAAGCGGACCGAACAATGCCGGTTACGGCAGTGCAAAAGCGGCACAATTACATTTGAGCAGGCTAAATGCTGCCGAACTTGGAGCCGATAATATCCGTGTAAACGTAGTTAATCCAGATGCCGTAATCAGTGATAGTAATATCTGGGCAGGCGGTTGGGCTGAAGGTCGTGCAAAAGCATACGGAATTACCGTTGCCGAATTGCCTGCATATTATGCAAAACGTACTTTATTGAACCAGATTATATTACCTGATGATATTGCCAATGCCTGTTTTGCCTTTGTTGGCGGACTGTTGCATAAATCAACGGGAAACGTTTTAAATGTTGATGGCGGTGTAGCTATGGCATTTGTAAGATAAGAATAAGACAAGTGGTCTGTGGGGACACAGACCACGGCGAAAAATAATAATAAATAAGTTTCCTCGGTCTGTGTCCTCACAGACCGAAAATGACTTTAATTTTTATATCGTCCTCGTTTGCAACGGGGATGAATGAGAACGGCGATTGTATCGCCACAACAATAACCTAACAAAAACCAAATATCCCTATGAATATCGGGCAGAACCATATAGAAAAGCATAACGACTCCCTTTTAACCTCACATCAGCGCAAATTGGCCTTTTTAAAAGAAGATTGGGCACACGTTGATCTCGAAAGCGTCATCCAGAAACTGGTCGATTTTCAGATTGCCATTCCAAGCTGGGCATTGGGTACAGGCGGAACGCGCTTTGGCCGTTTTGCCATTACAGGTGGAGAACCGCGCACCATTGAAGAAAAAATAGAAGATGTTGGCCTATTACATGCACTTAATGGCTCAAGTGGTGCCATTTCATTGCATATTCCATGGGATATTCCCCAAAATGCTGAAGCCTTAAAAGCTTTGGCTGCTGATTATGGTTTAAAGTTCGACGCCATGAATTCCAATACTTTTCAGGATCAGGCGGGTTCGGCATACAGCTATAAATTCGGTTCATTGCAAAATGTAAATAAGGATATCCGTAAACAGGCCATTGAGCATAATATCGAAGTAATTAAACACGGCATTGCGCTAGGATCTGATGCTTTAACCGTTTGGCTTGCCGATGGCTCCTGTTTCCCCGGACAGCTTAATTTCCGTAAGGCTTTTGAGAATACTTTAGAAAGTTTGCACGAAATTTATGCTGCATTGCCCGAAGATTGGAAGATTTTTGTGGAGTACAAAGCTTTCGAACCTAATTTCTATTCTACTACTGTTGGCGATTGGGGCCAATCATTATTATACGCCAGCAAACTGGGTAAAAAGGCTTATACTTTGGTTGATTTGGGTCATCATTTACCAAATGCCAACATTGAGCATATTGTTTCCCTACTGTTAATGGAAGGAAAATTGGGTGGCTTCCATTTTAACGATTCTAAATATGGCGACGATGATTTAACTGCCGGAAGTATCAAACCTTACCAGTTGTTCCTGATTTTTAACGAACTGGTAGAAGGAATGGACGCAAAAGGTATGAACCATGCAAAAGATTTAGGTTGGATGATCGATGCTTCACACAATGTGAAAGATCCTTTGGAAGATTTATTACAATCTGTTGAGGCCATTATGATTGCTTATGCCCAGGCGCTTTTGGTTGATCGGAAAGCATTAACCGAGGCCCAGGATAATAACGACGTAGCCAAAGCCCAGGAAATTTTACAGCATACTTTCCGTAGCGATTTAAGGGCATTGGTGGCCGAAGCCAGATTAAGGGCCGGTGCAGCTTTATCGCCGATTACCTTATACCGTGGTTTAGATGTAAGAAATAATTTAGTCGATCACCGCGGAAATACTGTTGCAACAGGTTTATAAATAGGAGATTAAAAATGCCAAAACCTGTTATTGCCATATTTGATGTTGGGAAAACAAATAAAAAACTGTTCCTTATCGACGACAACTACCAGATTGTTTACGAACGTTCTGCACGTTTTGTTGAAACCGTTGATGAAGATGGCGAAGTTTGCGAGAACCTCGAAAGTTTACGCTCGTCTGTTTACGATTCCCTGCATCAGGTATTGCAGTTAAAAGAATTCGATGTTAAAGCCATTAATTTTTCTACCTATGGTGCGAGTTTTGTGTACCTGGACGAAAGCGGTGAGCCATTAACACCACTTTACAATTATTTAAAGGATTATCCCGAGGTACTTAAAAAAGCCTTTTATGCCGAATATGGGGGAGAGGAAAAGATTTCATTAGAAACTGCATCTCCAATTTTGGGCAGTTTAAATTCGGGCATGCAACTGTACCGTTTAAAACACGAAAAACCTGCTGTTTTCAACAAAGTGAAATGGGCTTTACACCTACCGCAATATTTAAGTTATTTAATTACCGGTAAAGCGGTGGCCGATATTACCAGTATAGGTTGCCATACCCAGCTTTGGGATTTCGGTAAAAACCACTATCACCATTGGGTTTCAGCAGAGAAAATTGAGGAAAAATTTGGCGGATTTACCCCTGCCGATTCGAGCCTGGTAACCGATTTTGAAGGTAAAACTTTAAATGTTGGTGTTGGATTGCACGATAGTTCTGCCGCATTAATTCCGTATCTCGCCAATTTTAATACACCTTTTGTACTTATCTCCACCGGAACGTGGTGCATCAGTTTAAATCCTTTTAACCAGCAGCCTTTAACTGCAGGCGAGCTGAAACAGGATTGCCTGTGTTACATGCACTATAAGGGAAAAGCAGTTAAAGCCTCGCGCATTTTTGCCGGTTACGAACATGAAGTGCAGCTTAAACGTATTGCCGAACATTTCGACCGGGCGGCTTATCTGTTTAAACACCTCAAATTTAATCCTTCAATGATCCTGAAACTGGCGAATAAGATACCTGAAAACCAAAAGGAACAAGAGGGATTTTCGGCAAATTCTGCTTTCCCACACCGTGATCTGAATCTTTTTCAGACTGCGGAGGAAGCCTACCACCAATTAATTTTCGATCTGATTAAACAACAGGTTTATTCGTTAAAACTGATTTTAAATGCGGGTGTAAGAAGAATTTTTGTTGATGGCGGCTTTGGTAAAAATGCCATTTACATGCATCTTTTGGCTACTTCCGTTCCCGATATCGAGGTTTATGCTTCTTCCGTTTCGCAGGCTACGGCCATAGGCACTGCTTTGGCCATAAACGATGCCTGGAATGAAAACCCTGCACCAACGGATATGATCCAGTTAAAATATTATTCTGCCATTCAGCGTAGCCTTGATTTTTAAGAATTTCGCTATATTAGAAATCCTTACACCAATGTAACCGTTTTGAAACCAGAAGATTTAATCCCTTACATCATCGTCGACGAATATTCATCGACGCCGAAATACAAGCAGTTAACCAATGCTATTCTGGCCGCTATAGAGAGTGGTAAGTTGCTTAAAAACAGTTTGCTGCCCTCAATAAACGAATTGAGTTTTAGTTTGGAAATGTCGAGGGATACTGCTGAAAAAGGTTACCGCAATCTCCGGAAATTAGGTGTTGTGGATTCTGTTCCCGGCAAGGGCTATTTTATTGTAAATACCGATTTTTCCAGGAAATTAAAGGTTTGTTTGCTTTTTAATAAGCTCAGTACCCATAAAAAGATCATTTACGATTCTTTTACCAAAACCCTGGGAGAACGTGCTGCGATTGATTTTTACATCTATAACAACGATTTTGCCCTCTTCAAGAAAATGATTGTGGCCAAACGCGATGATTATTCGCACTTTGTGATCATTCCGCATTTTTTGGAAGGAGGCGAAAATGCCCACGAAATTATCAATACCATCCCTAAAGAAAAACTGGTTATTTTGGATAAACTCCTGCCGGGGATAACTGGTGATTATGCTGCGGCCTACGAAAATTTTGCCCAGGATATTTATGCAGCTTTGGAACAGGCTTTAGATCGGCTTTCCCACTACCGTACACTTAAAATCATCTTTCCAAAAAACAGCTATTTCCCCCACGAAATCTTGACCGGATTTTACCGTTTCTGCCAGCAATACGCTTTCGATCATAAAGTGATCCACAATATTAAAGACGAAGAAATCAGCCCCGGAGAGGTTTACATTAATCTAATGGAAGACGATCTGGTGATGTTGATTGAACGTTTGATAGCCCAAAAACTGAAGATCGGAGAAGATGTTGGCGTAATTTCTTACAACGAAACCCCTTTAAAAAGGATTATTTTGGATGGAATTACCACCATTTCTACTGATTTTGGCAAACTTGGAGAACAGGCAGCCGAATTTATTCTTACCGGAAAAACAGAGAAAATAGAAGTTCCGTTTTATTTGAATTTGAGGAAATCCTTGTGAAGTGAGCACGTGATTTCGAGGAATGGTTTATTGCATAAAATTCGATTATTAACAAAGAAGTTTCCGCATCTAACTATCCTATTTTACCGTCATTTCGAGCGGAGCGCAGCGTAGTCGAGAAATCTACCTCGAGATAGATCTCTCCCTGCCCGAAGCGGGCGGGCATTTCACTGCGTTCCAGTCGAGATGACGAATTTTTTTATTGAAGTTGCTAAATTTGGAAACTTTTCCTATCTTTGAAATAAAAGGCGTTGCAATATTTTCAAACAAAATTTTTAGAAGAAGCAAATAAATTCATTGCCGAATTGGATGCTAAATCTGCTAGAAAGGTATTTTATAATATTGACCTCGCCGAACAAACAAATGATCCCAAACTTTTCAAAAAATTACAGCACGACATCTGGGAATTTCGGACTAAATATGCAGGGCTTCAGATCAGGCTTTTAGCTTTTTGGGATAAGATTGATGGCAGGGAGACTTTGGTTATTGCAACACACGGCTTTATCAAAAAGGTAGATAAAGTACCCAAAAACGAAATTGAAAGAGCCATTAGTTTAAGGTCGAGGTATTTTGAAAATAAATTAAAAAAATAAAAATGAAAGCTACGGAGGATAAAATTTATTCGCTTGCCGAGATGAAGGATAAATACATCGGGGAGGTTGGTACTATCGAAAGGGAAGAATACGAGTATGAACTGCGGATGGATGTTTTGGGAAGAATGATAAAAACGGCACGACAGGAGCGTAATTTGACCCAGGAACAGTTAGGACAACTTGTTGGTGTGCAAAAATCCCAGATTTCCAAATTGGAAAGCAGTACAAACAGTGCAACAATTGATACGATTTTAAAGGTATTTAAAGCATTAAAGGCTGATATTCATTTCAATGTTACGCTTGAAAAACAACATATTAAATTAGTTTAGTGCAAAAAAAAAGTTTTAATTATGTCGTCATCTCGACTGTAGCGTAGCGAAATGGAGAGATCTATGTAGACAGATTTCTCGACTGCGTTGTGAAACGCGAGCCGTCACCCTGAATTTATTTCAGGGTCTTTCTTACAGGAAAGATGCTGATCCCGAAGATTCGGGACAGCATGACGATTATGTATTTTGTTCATAAAAACCTAAAATGAGGTTTTAGCCAAAACCGAATAATGATTAATTTAGCATTCAGCTATTTTATTTAAATGAGTGAAGAGGTAACAGCACATCAGGTTTCAGATCAAAATCCGTACGATTATATTTTAAAGGATTTTAACCTGAAAAATCTTAGCCAGATCGTGATCCTCAAACATTTAAATGGATTGATCTACACTGATGTTAAAGGCTTTTACCATCTTTTTCCAGAGCAGTTAGAAATTGATTATGCCGCTTTTAGCGATGAAGCTTCCGGATTACCTTTTCCGATTGTTCAGGTTCAGCAGCATTCAAATTCCGTAAAACTTTCCTGCCGTTGTGCCACGCCTAAAAATAAACTCTGCGAACACCAGGCCAGGGTTTTGTACAATATTCTTCAGCGTCAGGATTTACTTATTTTTTTCGATAGCAACCTCCGTCAGCAGAAACTGGCTAAAATTGCATTGGATTATGGTCTGGAAAAGGAACAAAACCTCGACAATCTTTTTAATTTAAGGTTTGAAGATGGTCAGCTGGAGATAAAACCCAAAATGGATGCGCTGCAGCCTTTTAATAAAGAAGCCCAGCAACAATTAGAGAGCCTTTTATTGCCTGCGGTAAAACCCAGGGAAAAAGTGCAGGCAAAAAATATCCAGGGTAAGATGATTTTGGTATTGGGACAGCACCGCTACTACAATAATTTAACGGTAGAACTGTTCGAGGCCGAAACTACTAAAAGCGGAAAGGTTAAAAATCCGCTAAAGAGAATTAATCCATCAGATCTGCTTTTTAAAACTGATGATCATGAACTCTTAAAATTCTATAGCGGAATAGGTACTTTTCAGCAAAATTACAATAACGACCAAAGTGAAGCAGAGATAGAAGCTTTAAAAGCAGTTGTAAAAAATCCGCAACAGATACCTTTTTATCTACAGGATAGCAAACAATCTTCTGCAATCCAGGCATCAACCATCACAGCTGTAAATGTTCATTTATTGGAGGTAGATCTAAGGCTTTCGGTAAACCAGCGTGATGATTATTACGAAATTACCGGACGGTTGATTATAGAAGGGAAATCTTATGAGCTTGATAACATCGTATTGGTGCATCAATATTTTGTTAAACTTAAAGATCAGCTTTATTTAATCGGCAGACTTGATTTTTTACGGGTTATCGGTTTTTTCAAAAAACAAAGTAACCGTTTAATACTGCATAAAAGCAAATATCCTGAGTTTCAAAAGGCAATCCTGATACAATTGGAAGGCAGTATCCATGTAGATTATTCTTACTTAAAACCCGCAACCAAAAGCCAGATTGAAGAAAAAGGTTTCAACCTCGAAAACGAACAGTTGATCTACCTTTCCGAATCCGAAGATTATATCCTTCTTACTCCGGTGATGCGTTATGGCAATCTGGAGATTCCTGTTTTATCCAAAAAACAGATTCAGGCACAGGATAAACTGGGCAATTTATTTACCCTTCACCGTGATGAAAAAGCCGAAATGCAGTTTATCGGCAATGTTTTAAAGCAGCATCCTTATTTCTACGATCAGGAAACCAACGATTCGTATTACCTGCACCGTAAACGATTTATGGAAGAGGCATGGTTTCTTGAAGCATTTGAAGTTTGGCGCAACAAAGGCATCCATATTTTGGGTTTCAATCAGCTCAAAAACAATAAATTGAGCGAATTTCAGGCTAAAATCAATATTGAGGTATTAAGCGGTACCGATTGGTTCGAAACCAAGGTAAAGGTAAAATTTGGCAAACAACAGGTTGCGCTAAAACACCTGCACAAATCAATCCGCAACAAAAGCAAGTTTGTAACCCTCGATGATGGTACACAGGGTATTTTACCGATAGAATGGATTGAAAAGTTTACCACTTATTTTAATGCAGGTGAAATTACAGAAGAAGCCATTTTAACTCCAAAAATTAAATTTGCGACCATAAACGAGCTTTATGAGGATGCTTTATTGGATGGTGATGTAAAAAATGAACTCAAACTTTATAAACAGAAATTTGAAGGGACCGATGCTATTCAGGAAGTTGAAGTACCAAAAGGTTTAACCGCAACTTTGCGTCATTACCAAAAAGATGGTTTAAACTGGCTTAACTTTTTAGATGATTTTAACTTCGGTTCGTGCCTGGCCGATGATATGGGTTTGGGGAAAACCATTCAGGTTTTGGCCTTTATTTTATCGCAAAGGGAAAAAGTTAAACACAATACCAACCTGGTGGTTGTTCCGGCTTCGTTAATTTTCAACTGGAAAGCCGAAGTAGAGAAATTTGCACCATCGATAAAGGTAAAAACCATTTATGCTGGCGAACGCACCAAAACCACCGATAGTTTTGATGCTTACGAAATTATTTTAACCTCTTACGGAACGCTGCTTTCTGATATCCGATTCTTAAAAGATTATCGCTTTAACTATATCTTTTTAGACGAATCACAATTGATCAAAAATCCTGAATCGCAGCGTTACAAAGCCGTTCGGATGCTGCAATCGAGGAACAAAGTGGTGATGACGGGAACACCGATCGAAAATAATACTTTTGATCTGTACGGACAGCTATCTTTTGCGTGTCCGGGGCTTTTCGGCAGCAAACAACAGTTTGCCGATTTATATTCAACCCCGATCGATCAGTTTAAGGACAGCCGAAGGGCGGAAGAACTGCAGCAGAAAATCAGACCTTTTATCCTCCGCAGGACCAAAGAGCAGGTGGCAAAAGAACTTCCTGATAAAACAGAAATTGTGCTGTATTGCGAAATGGGAGAGGAGCAACGCGAAGTGTACGAAGCCAATAAAAAGGAAATACAGGATTTTATTTTGGGAAAACAGGAAGATGAACTGCCTAAAAGCTCCATGCATGTTTTGAAGAGCATCACCACTTTAAGGCAGATCTGTAATTCTGCAGCCTTATTAGCTGATGGAAAATCGTACCTGCAGGCCTCATCAAAAATTGATGTGTTGATGGAGCAGATAGAAAGCAAAGCCGGAAAACATAAAATCCTGGTTTTTTCTCAATTTGTAACCATGCTCGATCTGATTAAAAAACAGTTGGAAAACCGCGGGATCAGATATGAATACCTCACCGGCCAAACCCGGAAAAGAGCTGAGGCTGTTGCTTCATTTCAGGAGAATGCCGATATCCCTATTTTCCTGATCAGTTTAAAAGCAGGTGGAACGGGACTGAACTTAACCGAAGCTGATTATGTGTACCTGGTAGATCCATGGTGGAACCCAGCGGTAGAAAACCAGGCAATAGACCGTGCATACAGGATCGGTCAGCACAAAAATGTGATGGCAGTACGATTAATCTGTCCTGATACCATTGAAGAAAAAATTATGAAATTACAGGCCACCAAAAAAGACCTCGTTAAAGATCTCATTCAAACCGATGGGAGTTTGTTTAAACATTTAACGAAAAAAGAGTTGTTGGGATTGTTGAGTTGACACGATGACGTCATTGCGAGGAGGTACGAACCAAGGCACTCATTAACTATTATAAAAGGCTCGTCATCTCGACTGGAACGCAGTGGAATGGAGAGATTTATCGCAACAGATCTCTCGACTGCGTTGCACTCCGCTCGA
>NZ_DJDT01000155.1 GCF_002432345.1 Pedobacter sp. UBA5917 | reverse complement strand
GGGCAACTGCCCGGCCACCGCTCATACACACGCAGGCCCTAAGCACGGGCCGGTATTTACTACTGTTCCCGTTGCGGAATAATGGTTAATCAACAATCTGATAAGTTTATCATTAATCAAATTTATGGTCATCGGTAGTACAGGTTCTAGGCTTATTTAGTATACCTGAAGGTAACTGTGTTGGTAGCTTTCACTCCACTGATGCTGCTGGAATTATACGAAACTGTGTATTTTTTTCCTGCTTCCAGTTGATAAGCTTTTAACAGGTCGACTTCTGAAGACAGTATATCTTCTGGTTTAATAATAAGGTAGCTGTCTGCTGGAGGAGGCATGATCCTTTTAGCCATTGGTCCTTTATAGGAAGCCTCGTTTCCATTTTCATCTTTGATGTCAAGGTATTTGCTCATCAGGGGCTCAAAAGGTGTGTGCCATTTGCAAAAGGATTTTTCAGTTGACTGGTCGTTGTGAATGGTAAAGTTTAAGGTTACTTTTTCGCCGGTTTTGATGATGTCCTTTATTTTTAAAACGACATAGAGTGAATCACTTTTGCTCTCTGAAGCGGAATTTGAAGTGGTATTGTGAACCTTTTGGCTACAGCCTGCGAGTACAATCAGTACGGCGGGAATAATTAATTTTAGTTTCAGCATATATTTCATAATTTTTGTTAATGGAAACGGTGAGAACCCAAAATATGCTACAGGTAGTTTTTAACTCAAAGATTTCCAGCCTGATTAAAATAATTCCATGGTAGATTTGTTGTCCGGGCGACTGGTGGGGTATCCGCTCATACGGCTGAAAGCTTTATCCATTGTATAGTATCAGCAGTTATACTTGCCGAAAAAAAAAACAAAACTTGCAAGGAATTTTATCAGGCTTATATATTCTTTAATTTATGGAAATATGGAATTTCATAACTGCTTGCAGATATAAAAAGTCAGGTCAAATTTTAGCAGGTTTTTGAAGGTAATTCCTATTTTGAGCCGCAAACCTCCAGGTATGCACTTTTATCTAAAATAGCGCCATCAGGATTGTAAAATTGGAAAGCGTCTGAGTTTTTACCATGTGGAATTTTCTCTATCAGTTGTCCGGTCAATTTCTGCATTAACCGATTTAAGTACTTCCTTTAAAAATTGGCCTGCAGAATGATATTCAGGAAGTCTGTTGATATATGTTAAAATTAGGTCTCGCAGATCAATATCGACCTGAAATGGCAAATTGGCTGCACCTGACTTAACACCCATTGTGATTATTGCCAGGTAGCACTGCGTCCTAAGTTTTTTATATATTTCTTCATCCAGATCTTTAAATTCATGGACGATATCATAAGCCTGGACTATCAGTGTTAAGAAATTATCATCTTTTGAATGAAAAATACTTAGGCTTTCGATAAGCCTGTCTAATTGTTCTCCGTTTTCGCTTAGATCTTTAATTCTTGCTTGATAATATTCTATCAGTTCGCTATTTAAAGACTGTCCTGGCTGCAAGTATTCTAAAAGATCTTTAGCATAATAAATGTGCCCACCCTCGCCATCCTCGATCAAGTACCAGTCAATAGCTTTGATAAACATTTGAATCCGGATTACGGGATTACATTGATCAAATAGGTATGAATGCCCCCCATCTGGTACAAACTGATAACCCCCAAATCCCTTACTCGCTATAACAACTTGTTTTTTAAGTTGGTATCTTTTTATGAGATAGCTGAAAATGGCATCGATACCTTTAATGATTAGAACTTTATTTAAACAGCGTTCGATTGCATAGGTTAAATCATAACGTATGGTGTCATTTAAGATCAAATCCGCCATTTGTTCATCAGTAACTGTTTCGTTATCACTTAATCTGATAAAAAATATTTCTGCTTCCTGTTGATATGCCCTCGCCAAAAAATCCTTGCAGTAGGTTAATGCTTCTGGATGATCGACAACAAATAAACTTTGTAAGGCAGTAGAGAGCAAATAATTGTTCTCCTTCCTTTTTTTATTGTAAACTTTAAGAATTACATCAATATCCCTGTCTGTCAATATAGTTTTGCCAGGTACACGCTGACCATATACTCCCAAAAGCACATTATCAGCCTCAATACTTTTCAATTGTTGGAGTTTTTTGACCCGATCCCAATAGAATTTATTGTCATTGTGTTTGAAGTACATTGTGCCTAATATCCTATATCCATACAAATTGTATAAGGCGAAAGATTTCTCCAGCATTTTGTCGTTGAGTACCTTGGCATATTCTGGATAATTATTTTCAAGAGTGTCTTGAAAATTCCCATAATAGTGGGGCGGATATTGTTGTGGTTCCAGAAATTCGATGATGCTGTCAGAAAGTTCTGCTGCATTAGCTATTTGTACAAATTCATCAACTTTACTGGAAACATATTGATCAACATTCGGCATTTCCAATATGCTTATTTCAGCTTTTGAAAACAGCTGTGATATTTTCTCAGTTAAATTCTTTGGCTTAAGGGCTTCTTTGACTTCATCTGTTAGTGGTAACATAGAATCAGGAATTCCCCATTTTTTAAACCAATAGAGTTTTTCAAGAACTTCTTTTTGCTCGACGATGCTAAAATCTGAAGCATTTTTCTTTAAAAATTCGAGAACAAGCTTTATTTCAATATCATTTTTATAGACTGTAGAATTCCTGCTCGTTGCAAATATTCCCCGAGGCACATCTAAAATGTGCTTTATCACCTCCTTCCGTAATTCTTGTGCATTCGGCAAAAGATACAACTGAAATAAAATATCGATAATCGATTTCCTTAATTTTTTGATATTACTACTGGAAGGCAAATAGTAAGTCGTGATATTAATACTGTCTCTATTAACCGCATTCCATTCAGAAAGTGTAAAGTCCAAATTTAAGAGCGATGCTATACAAGATAATAGAAAGTTAAGTTCTTTCTCTGAATACTTTGGTAATCTTTTCGAGAATTCTGCTACAAGATATATTTGGCGAGACATTGAAAATCTTTCAATTACATCCTTTTTTGAAAACGAAAATATGTTTACTAATTTTTTATCTGCTGTGATGTCATAGAGTTTAACTGCATTTTTTACGACAAAATCTAAATTCGCTGCGTTCGCATAGAGATTACTCAATATGCTGATAACCTTATTTATAGGTTCATCGCCAGATTGATAATTAAATTTTAAGTTTTCCTTGTAATCTAGTGCAAGCAAGTGGTCTTCTTGAGCGATACCTTCGACAAAGTGATGAATAACAGATTTTGCTATTTCAGGTTGTATGAAACTAATGCTTAGAACAGTAGAAAGCACTTTTTTTATGGCAACAATATTTTTTCCATTCTCAATTAAACTGGTATATATGATTAGAATGTCGTTTAGGATGTTATGATTTTGAGCATTGACCTCATCCACGCTGCTCAGGTTAATAATAATATTATCGATGTAAACAGCAAATTCAGTGATATAGCTAACAACTTCATTATTATTAATTTCCGAAAGTAAAATATCACTATAATAGTCCGGTTTTATACTTTGTTCGTAACGCCCATTTACAAATCCTTTTTCTAATAGTAATTTCAAAGCTTCGGTTACATATTGACTTTTGATATCATGTATCTCGCTTAGTTTATTGATTGTTGAACTGTCATTAAAATTGAATGGCTCAATCAGAGCAATATTCTGTAATAACCGTTGTATTGATGACTTGCTGATGCCGGTAGAACTACTTATTTTTTCAATAAAGCTGCCAAAATAGTTCTTTACATAGTTTTTTAAAAAGCCTTGTTCTTTGATTTTACTGATTGGGGTGTTTTCAGAGATGGCATTTAATATTGCAATAACCATTATAGGTTTTCCGTAGGATAGAACTACCAGTTCGTTGATGTAATGTAAATAAGATGTATTTGTAATATAGTGCCGGAATAGCTGCTCTGTCTCAGGTCTTGATAACTCATCAAGTTTTATTTGGGGTAAATCTTCAGCTTCGTACTCTTTGATCAATGTCAAGGAATTGAAGGCTTCAAGCGTTCTTGCAGTTAATATAATTTTTACTTTTCCGTTCACACTTTCTGCAAGTGCTTTCATATCCGCGATCACCTCGGCTTTGTAGGTGTGGGCATCGTCAATTAAGATGATGAAATTTAATTTCGATGTAAGCGATTTTCGGATTTTATCAAAATCAACATGCCTATTCATCAGCACAAGAGGCATCCAATCTTCTAAAAAAACAACTTTTTGCTTAAAAAATTCTACAACTAATCTAGTTTTTCCGATCCCTGCCTCACCCATTATTAATGCAATGGTTTGTTCCGACTCCAAAAATGAACTTAACTTGTCCATGTCATTTTCACGCGAAATAAAAAAGTTCGAAAATGATCCAGGAGCAAATTCTTTTGCATTCAGGTTTTTGCTAAAAACGTTACGATAATCCTGTACCTGCGCAGTTTTAAAGCCTTCGTTTAACCAGAGGGACAGTAATGGGTATTGAATAAACAGATTGTAAATTTTTGCACCATCCCAGACCATGCAATTGCAAGTCTTGCCGAGTATTCGAATTTCATTTTGAAATACTTCAATTAGCGAGAGATTTTCTTGTGGGAGTAATTCAACGTTCGTAAGCAGTACAAAAAAATCCTCATCAGCTAATTTTTCAGCCTCCTTTTTCATCTGGGTCTTTAACTCGCTAACTGCTTGGCTGCGCGCTGATTGTCTAAATTTAAACTGGAACCGCCATTTACCTGCTTGGTTTTCGTAATTACCAGAATATGCACCATCTATGCCACCATCTTGACCTGGAGCTGAAAAAGGCTGGTAAGATTTTCCTATCTCAAAGGTTAATAATGCATTGCAAAACAATTCAAAATCATCATAACTGTAGTTAGCCCAGTTTATTTTATCCATTATGGTCTATTGAAAACGTAAATTTAAGCCTAAATATAAATAAATATCGGATTTCTATATTTCTGATTGATTAGTCTATAGAATTTCGTTGTTACGGAAATGCGATAACGTTTCCTCTATCGATTGTATAGCTTCAAAAAGTGTATTTTCCTTTTCTATCACTAAATGTGCGGCAGGATTATTTCGATCAATATTGATTAAAGGTAATGTGTAAATAGAGATTTTGCTTGGTGACTGTCTTGCCCCGAAGTTCACCATAATCTTGAGTTCTTGTACGTTTTCTGGAATAGTAATTTGATAACTTGCGGTATAGGGAACGCCGAAGTGTAATGTTCTCTGAATTTCCCTGTGACGCAACTGTGCGCCATGAAAATCGAAACTGATTGCTGGACCATATTGATTGGCATCCCAGGCAAAGAATTTAGCTCCACCTATCAAAGTAATATAATAATGAAAATCGGAATCATTTTGCATTTGCGAAAAGTTGAAGATCGCTAATGTTAATTTAGATATCGTCTGTTCTGCATGATTTTGAAAGCGGTTAATCCTGATCGTAGCCCTTAGATCTGGATAGGTGATCTGGCGCATTAATGCCTGTACAATGTAATGTGGTGCGGGTTTAGTTTGGCCGTCCAATCTGATGTAATATATGTGGGCAACCTGATGCGGTTTGTATTGGCTTTCCTGGACTTCAAATAAATAAATATAAGATTGATTTGAGGGGATAATTTTTACAGATACATTGATTGGCATTGGAGAAATGGAGCTACTGATTTTGTTGATGAACCAGTCTACGGATTTCTGTACGGGTACCGGGGTAAGTGCACCCTGAAAGTAATCAACGTTGCCCACTACCGTTTTTATCGGTGCACCGAGAATCAATAGTCCTCCTGAGCCATTTAAATATCCGCACAAAGTCTTCATAATCTTTCCAAGCAGGTCTTCGAAATTCGCTGCCGCTGGGAAGGATTTAAATTCAAGAGTATCGGTTTCAAGTTTTTGTTCAGTAAAATAGTTTTCAATATCGGCTAGCGTAAGGTCAGCTATACTTTTTCCTAAGATGTTAAGAGCGAAATTTGTCATGTGTAAATGTATTGAATTAAAAAATATTGAGGTACTCTGATTGTATTACATTTTCCATTCGATCGATATTTCAATAGTATGTTATATGAATAGTGGTTTCGAGTGGAATATCAGCTAATAACTTGCGATTCGGTTATTCCACTTATTTCATGAATCAGCAATTTCAATTGCTCAACTGTATAGTAATCATTATGTACGTTTTTTCTATGTAACATCCGGTGGCAATTGGAACATACTAAAGCAAGATCTTCCAGGGTGTTCGTCCTTTTACCATGTTTCGCAATAGGGAATCTATGGTGGCATTCCATAAATTCTGCACCGTGTATGCCATAGCTTTTTATAAAATCAAAATTGCAGGCCTCACACAGTATTGGCCCATGGTGCTTTGCTTCATTTTTCTTGGCTTTGATTAATGCGGGATCACGCTCATAATATCTATGTCTGATCCATCGATATTTTTCTTCACCTTCTATTGCCTCTACCACCGGATCAATGATTGACGTTTGATTTTCATTGATTAAGGTTTTGATAGTTAAATCTTTATCTCGAAAAAGATTCCATAGCAGAATTTTCTTTTCATCTAGCGTCATTATCATTCCGCTATCTTTCTTTGGTTTTATAAGATCAATTTCGCATGTCCATCCCCGATTGGGTTCCCTAAAATCCAGGTTTGTGGGTTTAGCTATCATGACTTTATCGCGGGCCACGACGGTTACCAGTCTTTTTACCGGATGGCTCCCTACAGGATCAACCTCAACTTCATCGTCGACTGGAGCAACGATATGAGAAAGGTAGGTGCCGGGTTTTCCTAAGGTTTTGTTATAGATGCTTTGGACTAGGAGTATCAGTTCATTGGCTTTAGCTTTTTGGGCACTTGTAACTCCCATACGGTTATTTCCCAATGGGAAATTTAAATAAAAAGTGTCTCCAATATGATATTCGTCGTATGCCCAAGCCTTACCTTTTTCTCTGGTAACGTTTTTTGTCCATAGGAGATCGAGAGCTGAAAATTCCATTTTTATTAAGTTAAGATTTTTGTTAAGGTAATATAATTTCGATAATTTTTTATCACAATATGGGTTCAGGCTTTCCATTTGATATTTATTATCCGGTTTATGTAAAATCATCATATTAAATACAAACTGATCAAGTCCACACTAAAGATTTTGCCGATGTGAAAATGGCCGGCAAATAGTTTATTAGGAGTCGATCTGTTTTGGTTTAACAGAATAGTTTTTTATATTGATGTATGTTGATATCTTTTAATCATAAATAATTGGAAAAAATAATTAATCCCACGCTTTTAAAGCGAAACATGTTGGTCGCATCTTTATTTGTAACCAGTTTTGAAATGCTTAAAACAACTATTCAGGGCAAGATAAAGGACTTCCTCTGTATGGATGGCGCCTTGAACGATCAGGGAGAATTTGAATATGAGATTAGCGATCAATATCGGTCTGAAATACTTGATAGGATAATACCGCATATCGATAAAAAGAAAGCTCGGGATTATCACTTGTTCTATTCTTCTTGTTTATGGCTGAAGGAAAACGGTGTCATTACCAAAGGAGATATCGGTTATCTTGAACGGATCCGCAAACACAGAAACCTGGTTGCTCACGAACCGCTCAGACTGCTGATCGATGAGAATGCCAATATCAATATAGACCTATTAAAAAAATCGCAGCAGCTTTTGAATAAAATCGAAAAATGGTGGATTATGGAGTTTGAGATTCCGGTTAATCCAGATTTTGATGGAAAGGAAATTGATGAAAAGGATGTTCAGTCTGGTACCACAATTTTTCTTGACTATTTAATGCACGTTGCTAATGATGAAGTAAACAACTCAAAAGAATAACTTTCATTTTTACATTGTTTTTGGATTTATGAATGTTCAACCAGTAGTTGGAATTGAAAGGGGAACAGGTATAATTGTTCCGATTTACAAGGTTACTCAGACAGGATTAAAATGCAATTGTGTCTGCCATAGCTGTAATGGAAGGCTGGAGGCTGTTCTTAATACTGTTCGGCGGAAACATTTTAGGCATAGTAACAAGGGAAACTGTAATCCGATGCCGGAAACGGAGTTGCATTTGCTTGCAAAGCAGATTATTTTGGGTAATGATCATATATATGTGCCTTACAGGGGGATGCTTAATTACTGTGATCCCGTTGCAGAAGTTGGCTATAATGAGTTGATTCCGGATGTAACGATTACTATTGATGGACAGCCTTTTTATATCGAAGTGATAGTAACCAACCCAATTGACGTGCTAAAATTTGCTAAATATAGGACGGACCTTGCCAGGGTAATGGTTATTGATCTTGAAGAAGAGGATAGGGATTTGGAATATGAAGTGCTAGTGGATATTGTTCTTAAAAGTAGTTCCAATAAATACATGTTGGACTATGGTGAGCATCATCGTATTTTGCCGGGTAGTGAGGGCAGTTCTGGATTAGGGTGGATTTTAGCAGGCATTGCTGGATTTTTACTATGGTTGACGTTTGGGAAGAAAAAGCCTGTTAAGCGATACCAGCGTAAGAGAAGATATAGGTAAGGTAAGGAGAAAGTATTACTTGATGAGTTTTTTTTTCGTTGGATTCTAAATTTTTGTGGATTTTAGTTTTATATACGGTAGCGTAGTACAATGTTTTTTGCTATCGCTTTTATTAGTGCATGATCATCGCCGACTGTTCGCTCGAGTGCATCCCATTCTTTATTCTGATTTTGTACCAATGTCAGTTCTTCACCTTCTAAACTGATTTTTATTTCTGTGGTTTCGTTATTGATAATCTTAGTGAGAACGGTGTAGCTGTAATCTTTGTTCTCAAAGGTGATGCGCATGGGTAGACTCATTAGGGCAAAGATAATGGATTGAAGGCTTTGTCCGGAAATCTTTTATTCCACAGATTATTGGTGAAAGTGATTTTTGCTATTTAAGTGTGGGGCATGGGTAAAGGTTAGCGACTCTTCGTTTTCATGCCAGCAGAAAGTGAAGCAGCATTTCCACAGTTTTTGCTCAGTATCTATGCTTGCGCCAGTGCAGTATCGGTGATCGAATCCCTTTGAACGCAGTTCATCTTTATTTATGGTGATATATTCATTTTCTGTTAATCTGCTGAGGTTATAGCCTAATAATATCCTATAATTGTTTTTGATGGTTTTGATCACCTCTGGAAAAAGTTTGTTCTCCTCTGCCCGTTTTACGGAACGGATGCGGCTATTGTAGTTGTTTTTGCAGTCTACGTTGCAGAACATTTTTCCTGTCCTTCCGTGCAGTTCTTTTTCACAGTAACGGCATTGCGTTTTTTCTGTTGTTGCTGTTTGCTGACTCATAGTGTTGTTTGCTTTGGTTATTTTGCGATGATGTTCCCGTTCAATTCATTAGCGGATTATTCCCGGTGATACTCATTGAGTTTGATGGCCTGGTCGAAAAGGGTGAGCTGAAAGGGAAAATCATGCGCTACGCCAAGTCTTGTGATGAGATAATCGTTTCTAAGGGAGTTAAAGGTTTTATCCGTCGTAGTTTCCAGGTCTTTGGGCAAGTTCAGTTCTTCCAGCATCGCATCGACTGCCCGTGTACTGGTGGTGTTGGAAAGTACTTCGTTTAAGTCAGAACCGGGATCCCAATTCTTTTCCAGTAATTTCATCTCTTTAAAGTTCTCATAGGGGCTGGTATCGTAATTGATTTCCCGTATGATGGCCTCGCCAATATGCTCTTGCATATGGCTGTCTGCTATACTTGAGACGATGCTCACAAAGCTCAGGAATTTACCATGACCTGTTTTCCAATGGATCTTCCAGAAATGGGGACTGAAGAAAATTTCCTTGAATTCTTCTGACCAGGACTGCCTGTCGCGTAAGGCCAGTATGGTGTTGGAGATCAAAAGTCCAGATGTGCTTTGAGCGTGATCCTTAAATCTCGCATAAAGTACAGGAAGGCTAAACCAACTTCCTCCTTTAGCAATAGCCTCACAGATCTGGGCGATTTCCTCCCTTTCATTTGTAACCCGAAGGATCTGGACGACTTCGGCTTCTTTACTTCCATCCGGGTCGTTAAGTTCATTGCTTAGCATTTGCTGGATGTATTCCTGTACTTTTTTACTGATCATACTGGTCTTGAAATATGGGGAGGCTGTGTTGGTTCCGGCCTGCTTTTTCTTTGGTTATGCTTTACTAATATCGGATAATTTTTATTGGAAACAGTTATTGTTTTTTGGAAACGGTTGACTTTTCTTGGAAACTGTTAATCGTTTTTGCTATCAGATAAGTTGATTTTTTCTGCTGTAGTTTTTTTGGGATGGGGCAATTTTGGTCTGGAATTAAATTTTATAGTGATGAAAAAACATAACATTTTAGTATCAGAGAGCTTCTCCCGCGGGAGAAGGCGTTACTTTTTGGATTATAAGGTTGCCAAAAATGAGAGTAATTATATCTGTTTTACCAGGAGCGATGCCCAGCAGGATGGCACTTACAGTATGGAGCGTTTGCGTGTATTTGAGGAGGACTTTGAGATGCTGATCGGAAGCTTTTCTTCATTGATGACAATGGCTGCTCACTACGGGCAAGGTTATGAATCCGTTCAGAACATGCGCCTTTTGAATCAGCAGAAACAGCAGCGCGGGATTAAAGGGATGGAGGTGGAGTTGCGGCCAAGGGAAAAAATGATGGAGAATGGTCCATGCGCAATGACCGATACGGAACTGCTGGCGATGCTGATCGGTTCGGGCACACCCAATGAATCGGCAATTGACCTGGCTTACCGGATACTGGCTAGTGTGGAAGGAAACTTGCTGCAACTCTGTTTTTTGGGTTTCCCCGGTTTGTGCCGTTTTGCCGGAATGGGAATCGCCAAATCGAGCTCGATTATGGCTGCTGTGGAACTGGGCAGGCGTTTGGGAAGGTGTTAGATTTATTGTTTTCTGATTTTTTTGCCTCTGGCATTTGTTGGGGGCTTTTTTTATTCTGGTTTTTTTATGGGTAAAGCTCAGGGTTTTGGTGAATGATTCTCCTGAGATGAATGAGGCTAGAATGTATCGGTTAAGGTGTTTTTAACTGCACAAAATTTTGCTTCTACCTTTTTTGAGCACAAATTTCTGAACAATCCATTTTCCGCCAAGACCGGTGCCCTGCGGGTTTGCTGGAAAAAAATCTTCCCTGTTCGCTTGCGCTCCCGAGGTTTTTTTTTCCGCAAAGTCTTGTCTTGAAAAATGGATTGTGTTCAGGTGAGGGTGACTATCAAAAAGGCAGGAGGCTCCTGCCGACTGATATTTTTTAAACCCATAGTATCATGAATACGATCAAAGGCAGAAGCCCACCCATTTGACCCCGATTTTTTTCGTCCTGGACGCTGCGCGTGCGGGGTTTTGCCGCCAGATTGGTGGCGGTTCAATTTTTTCCATTCACATTTAATTTAAAAATTATGAAAACGACAGTAATTAATTCCAGTGCAATTGCAAATAATGGTTCAGTTGATAATAAAGCTAATGGCTTAGTTGGCGGCGCTGCGGCTTCTACTGGTGGCACTGCGATCGTGCCGAATAAGGATTTTGATAAGCCTTCGGGTAACGGTAAAGCAGAGGTAAAAGCTGGGGAGGGGGCAAA
The DNA here is from genome assembly GCF_002432345.1 of Pedobacter sp. UBA5917. GTDB lineage: Bacteria > Bacteroidota > Bacteroidia > Sphingobacteriales > Sphingobacteriaceae > Pedobacter. The sequence continues at coordinate 932 of NZ_DJDT01000155.1, read as the reverse complement.
GGTAGAAACCCTGAAAGCCAAAATGGATGCCGAAAAAGGGAAAACTGGGGCTGCGGAGAAAACCGAGATTAAAACGCCTGTGGTAGAGGTTAAGCCTGCTAGAAATCTGGATTCTACGATTAAACTGGCTTTGGACCTGACACGCCGCATCAATCAAAGGGGCAAACTGCTCGAAACCATTGGCACCTTAGAGGCGTTCGAGGTGGCGCAGCAGGATGATGCGGAGGAGACAGATGTTAATTTTTATCAGGGCTGTACGCTGACCATTGAGGATGACAACGGCAGGGAGTTTTCGACTAAAAACCCTTTTATCATTAAAGCGGTGGCGGCGGATGTTAACCGTCTTTGCGTGGATAAATTGGCGGAGATCGAAAGCGAAATCTTTATCCCTGCTTAAAATGCTGATGCCCTTTGACAGGTTTCAGAGGGCATTTGTTTTTTGATTTAATTTTTAAAAAGATGAAACACGATTTTAATGAGCGCAGGGAAAACCGCATTAATCTTGCGAGAACTCTGGGCAAAAAAAACGAAAAAGAATCCGATCAGCTTTACAACTCGGCTTCTGATATGGCCTCGGTTATTCCCATGGGGCAGCCGATTTTGGTCGGTCATCACAGCGAAAAGCGTGACCGCAAGTACAGGGAAAAAATACATGATACGATGGGTAAGTCTGTTGAAAAGCAGAAAAGGGCGGCCTATTATGCAGAGAAGGCAGAAACCATTGCCTCAAATGACGCCATCTTTTCCGATGATCCTGAGGCCTTAACAAAATTAAAGGAGAAACTTTCTAGGCTACAGGCTTTGCAAGAATTTATGAAATCGGCCAATAAATGTTTGAGGAAACAGGATAAAGCAGCTTTTTTACTGTTGCCCTCGGCAACAGCTGAAATCTGGGCGCAGCTGAATGATACCAGCCGCGGCGGTTATGTTGG
>NZ_DJDT01000138.1 GCF_002432345.1 Pedobacter sp. UBA5917 | reverse complement strand
CATCCATTTTACATCCTCCATCATCCATTTCCCATCATTCCAGTCCCCAGTTTTTATTAGGCTGATTTCCCATAGTTAAAACCAAAGTTCCGCCGTTGATAATCTGATCGTGGTTTAAATAACACTTGTTATAAACTTTTCCATTTAATGTGGCTTTCTGGATGTAAATATTCTCGGCAGAATTGTTTTGGGCGATGATATTAAAAGTCTTCCCTTTGGCATAAACCGGATCCAGTTTCAGTTCGATCTTATTAAACAAGGGGCTTGTAATTTCGTAACGGTTATCGCCGGGGCAAACAGGATGCAAACCAGCAGTTGCCAATACATACCAGGCCGACATCTGCCCAACATCTTCATTGCCCACCAAACCTTCTACATTGTTATGGTAAGCATTACGGCAAATATCTCTGCTCCTCTTCTGCGTAAGCCAGGGAGCACCCAACCTGTTGTACAAAAACGGAACATGGTGCACAGGTTCATTGGGATGGTTATAATAATCGTTCCACTTCATATTTTCAGGTGCATTATCGAAAAAGGCATTTAAATCGGCAATTACATGTTCTTTCCCTCCCATTAAAGCTACCATGCCCTCAACATCATGTGGAACAAACCAACCCTGTTGATAAGGATTGCTTTCCATACAGCCATAATCCTGCTGCATCCTTCCTTTTGCCGGCCATGGTAACCAATTCCCGTTCTCATCTTTTGGTCTGAACCATTTCTTTTCGGGATCGAATATATTTTTATAGGATAAACTTCTTTTCGTATATTTTTCATGGTCGGCTGCTTTACCCAAATCTTTCGCCAGCATGGCCACACACCATTCGGTATAGGCGTATTCGAGCGTACGGGCAATGCCTACCGATTCGGAAGAGTACCCTTTATCTCCATTCCCGAATTTCTCTACACTGTTAACCGATAACTGATAAGCTTTAGGCACATCAAAATTCCTGATGTTTTTGCGGTAAGCATCTGTGATCACCGAAACGGCAGGGTTACCGATCATGCAGCCACTGTAAGCATTGAGCAGCTCCCAACGTTCCAGATAATCTTTCTGTTTTTCACCTGCCAATGTAACCAGCGAATTGATCATATCGTTGACGACTACTGGGTTGATGATCGTTTGCAAGGGCATCTGACTGCGGAAAACATCCCAGCCACTAAAAATGGTCCGTTTGGTAAATTGTTTAGATTGATGGATTTTACCATCACCCCCGAAATAATTACCGTCAACGTCTTCAAAAGTACGAGGATCGATGAGCGTATGGTACAAAGCGGTATAAAAAACGGTTTTTTCATCTTCCGTACCGCCAGTAACCTTAATTTTCGATAAGGCATCATTCCATTTCAACCGGGCCTGTTCATGTATTTTATCAAAGTTCCAATCCGGGATTTCCTTACCCAAATTTGCTTTGGCACCTGCAATGCTGTTATAAGAGATTCCGGTTTTGATCAATACCTGCTCCCCTTTTTTGGTCGCAAACTCCGTATAAAAACCTAAATGTTTAGCCTCTTTCTCTTTTGTTCCCTTTAAAATGGCCGAATGGGCAATTACCGACTGGTATTCATCGCTAAATACATTTTCGGCCTTACGTTTCCAGGCATCGGGTATTGCGGCTGACCATACGCCATAATTTTTTAAGGGTTTGTTAAATTCTGCATAAAAATAAACGGTATAATCGGCCAGGCCGTCTCCATTACCCCAACCACCACCGTCGGGTGTACATTTCATCCATCCTTCGATAGTATGATCGTTTACCACTTTTACATATTGTAAGGTTGAGGTTCCGCCAACACGGCGTGCAAGATCGATCTGGATCCTCGATTGTTTATTTTCGGGAAAGGTAAAACGCATCATTCCACTATGCGTTGCAGCTGTTAATTCTGCTTTAACAGCATAGTCAGTCAGTTGTACGCTATAATATCCGGCAGAAGCCTTTTCTGATTTTTTATCATAAACAGAGCGGTAACCTTTTGTTCCGTTTTCTTTTCCAGCAGCAGTTTTTAAGGCTCCTGTGGTGGGCATCACCAAAAAATTACCCATATCGCCATACCAACCGATACCGCTCATCTGGGTAAGGGCGAAACCTTCTATCGTACGGTGTTCATCACTGTAACCCGAGCCATTATCTCCACCGGTAATGGTATTCGGACTCACCTGTACCATACCAAAAGGCGTGGCAGCACCCGGAAATGTTTTACCTAAACCGTGATAGGTTCCGGCAGCATCGATACTGGTGGTGGCACCAATAAATGGATTTACATAATCGGCAGGCTGTTTGATTTTGGGTTTTGGGGTGAAGGAAGAGAACAATACAATAATGCCCAGGGCGATGCTGTATGCAGGGGTTGATTTCATATCGGGTTAGGTTATAAAGGGATCAAGTAAAACGATTTAAATATAAGAATAATTAAGTTTTGGAAGGTGATTCGGCTTTGATATTAGAAACGATTTTGTGAGTTTGAGTGAAGTTGAAGACTAACTGCAAAGGGTGCAAAGTTGTAACCGCTTTTTGTTCCCGCTGATTTCACTGATC
>NZ_DJDT01000140.1 GCF_002432345.1 Pedobacter sp. UBA5917 | reverse complement strand
TCCTGCTGATCTGCAATAATAATTTCTGTTTCGGGAATAAAAGAGAAACTAAAACCCAGCGGAACTAAAGCAGGCGCTTTAAGATTCTGTTTTGCATAATCGGGCAAGATTTTGCCCTGAACCAGAAAATCGTTAACCAGTGTTTTACAGCACGAATCTTCTTGCCCGGTTAGCTGTGTTTTAACAGATTGGGGAAAAAGCACTTTAAATGCTGCATGCTGGTGTTCGTGATGATGATGTTTATGGCCATGTTCATGCCCTCCATTTTCCATTGATATGGAACAGCCAAACCCCACGAGGGTATTGAGCATAAATATAAAGAGGAAGAAAACTGCCTTAATTTTCATAAAACAAAATTATACAGGGTTTGCCTGATAGCTTTATATAATTCTGGCTAAAGTTTATATGATTTTAAACAATGAAGGAAGGTCATATACAATGTACCTATTTTGGCAACAGATGTTTTTTATCTTTTAGCCTGTCTGAATTAATTTCATTCGATTAAGAATCCTTTGTCAGTTTAACTTTTGGATGATGACTAAGTAAAAATACCTATTGGGTTCTTGATTCAAATCTGTTCACACCCAGAAATTTTGAATTGTTTTATTGTAATACGAATTTTACATAACAGGCTTTTATTTAGTCGGCTATATTTTTTAATATTGGAAAACTAAAACGATTTAGCCAACCAAATGAATTTATGAGAATCTTTACGTTATCCAAAATTGTTATCCGGCGTATTTTTTTATTTCGAAAAACTAAAACGATTTAGCCAATCAAATGAATTTATGAGAATTTTTGCGCTATCCAGAATAGTTCTGCTGCATCCAATTGTAGGCAGTGTTAGATCCTTCATTATACTTTATATCAATTTATAGTTTCCGTTTCTAAAAGAGAACGGATTTACAATAGTAAGCTACGCAGGCGTGTCAGATCTCCGGCAGATATTGCTTATAACCAGGAAAGAATAACTAATCAATTTTTAATTTAACAAAACCGCTAATGAGAATTAATTTACTTAAGGTTACGGGGCTGTCTGCAATTATATTGCTAAACAGTCCTGCGTTTTCAATGAGTTCAAAATGGGCAGGTGCTAGGGGACTATTGAATGAGGGCAAGCTGTGGCAGCATGCTCGGGCGCAAAAAGTCATTTCAGGAACTGTTCTGGATGAAAACAACCAACCTGTTCCAGGTGTAGGCATTAAAAACGTTACCTCTGGAAAAGGTGCTGTAACCGATGCAGCCGGAAAATTCAGCATCGAAGCAAATGCAGGCGATGTAATCAGGATCAGCTATATCGGCTACCTTACACAGAACATTACTGTAGCCAATCAAACTGCACTTAACATTAAATTGGTGGTATCGTCTGATACCAAATTGGATGATGTTGTGGTAGTGGGTTACGGAACGCTAAGAGAAAAAGAAATTACCTCTGCAGTGGCAAAGGTAGATACTGCACAATTCAGGCAAAGTGGTGCGCGTAACGCTTTGGATCTATTGGTTGGTAAGGTTGCCGGTTTACAGATATCCAGAAACAGTAGTAATCCGAATAGCGGAGTCGGCATCCAGTTGCGTGGTGTAACTTCAATTTCAGGTACATTAAGTCCATTAATCATCATTGACGGGATTCCGGGCGGAAACCTTGATTTGTTACAACAGGATGATATCGAATCGTTCAGTGTGTTGAAGGATGGATCTGGTGCTGCTATTTATGGTACAAGGGCGAATGCCGGGGTAATACTTGTAACGACCAAAAAAGGTAAAAAAGGACCTTCTTTATTTAACTACAATGCTTACATCAGAAATGAAAGACTGGTTAAAAGACCTGATTTCATGACTGCGGAGCAATGGAGGGCGAGGATTGCCAGTGGCGAATACAAGGTAACAGATAAAGGTGGCGATTTTGATTATTTTCAGGATCTGATTGATAAAAACAACCTTTCTGATAACCATAACCTCGCTGTATCGGGCGGAGGAGAAACCTCTACCTACCGTGCCAGTGTAAACTACCGTCAACTGCAGGGTTTTGCCAAAGAAAACAGTAGAAAAGAATATGGAGCCCGTTTAAGTTTAACGCAAAGAGGATTTCAGAACAGGTTACAGGCACAGTTTAATCTGGCAACCAATTTTAATAAGGCCAACCTATTGGGCGGCGGTGGCTGGGAGAATGTACTCACCAAAAACCCAACCGAATCTTATTTCAACCCTGATGGAAGTTATCAGTTTACCAGAACCATTACCAACGAACTTGCACGTTTGGAGCAGGAACGTTACGGTGTGCAGCAACAAACCACTTCTGCAGATGGCAGGTTAGAGCTGGAAATTATCAAAGACCTTAAAGCTGCGGTTTTTGGGGCAGTACAGCGCGATTCGAGGATCTGGAGTGAGTACCGTGACAGGGCCAGCCAGAATTCGGTAGAGAACAACGATGCTCCAAACGGTGGTTATGCATCGAGGGTTACAGAACTTAACCAGAATTTTAACGTTGAGCCTACTTTAGAATATACCAAGATTTTTGGCAAGCACAAAATATCGGCAATAGGTGGTTATAGTTACCGTTATGAAGTTAATGAGGGTTTTAATGCGAATAACCGCGGTTATGTAAACGATCTGTTCGAAGATAATAACCTGGGAAGTGTTCCGATCAAGGTAAATACAGTAGGATTGGGAAGTTTTAAAAACGATAATACGCTTATTGCCCTTTTCGGAAGGATCAACTATGCCCTGGGCGATAAATATTTTGCACAGGCGATTATCAGAAGAGAAGGATCATCAAGATTTGGTGCCAACAATAAATGGGCTACTTTTCCGGCAGTTTCGGCAGGTTGGAACGTTACAGAAGAAGACTTTATGAAAGACATAAAGTTTGTAAATAACCTGAAACTTAGGGTTGGGTATGGAGAAACCGGAAACTCTGGTTTTGCCAATTATGCATCCCTGGTAACACTAGGTACAGGCGGCATTTATTTGTTCCCAACAGGAGAGTATCAGCAAACCTACGGACCAAGCAGAAATCCAAATCCAAATTTAAGGTGGGAGCGTAAAAAGGAAACCAATATCGGTATTGATTTTACCATCCTGAACAATAAATTAACAGGATCTATTGATTTGTATAAAAGGGTAACCAAAGATCTTTTGGATACTTATACTTCTCCTCAGCCTCCTTTTATCCAATCATCGATATATACTAACGTAGGTACAATTTCTGCAAAAGGTATAGAGTTAACTTTAAGCTATGCAGCGATTAAAAAACGCGATTTTAGCTGGAGAATCGACTTTGCGGGAAGTACAACAGATAACAAACTGGACAGTTATTCGAATGATGAGTACAGAAGAGACATGAAAGAATTTGGTTCGATCGGTGGTTTCGGTGCATTGGGTAATGCATTCAGAACTTACGAAGGCCGTAATATCGGAGAATTCTGGGGTAAACGTTTTGCAGGTTTTACGCCTGATGGCAAATGGCAGTTTTATACAAAAGATGGCGCAATTGTTTCTAACGCAAACATCAATACTTCTCCTTTCAGAGATCAGACCGATTTAGCCGTAATTGGTAATGCAATCCCTAAATATTACCTATCGTTAACCAATAACTTTACTTATAAAAATTTCGATTTCAGGGTTTTCCTAAGAAGTAAACTTGATTTTGATGTATTGAATACTACTGCAATTTCTTATGGAAATAAAAACGGTGCATCAACCAACCTGTTAAACAGTGCTTTTGGTAAGTATGCCGAAATTAAGGATACTTACATGTACACTGATTACTATCTGGAAAAAGGCGATTTCTTAAAAATTGATGAAATCACAGTTGGATACACATTTAAACTTAACTCAAAATCATTCAGAAACTTAAGGATCTATGCAACAGGACAAAACCTGGTAACATTTACCGGTTACACAGGTAACGATCCTGATTATATCCAGGATGTTGGTATGGGACAGGAAATTAACGGAAGAAGCTTAGGTATTGATACCAGAAGCCCTTATCCGGCAACAAGACAGTTCCTGTTTGGCGTAAACTTTGGATTTTAATATTTGAATAAGATGAAAAATTATAAAAAAATTATTTTAGCATCCGTTTTAACAGTTTCAGTGGGCCTGATGAATGGCTGTACAAAATTAGACGAAACGGTATATAGTGAATTGGTTTCAGACAATTTTTATAACAATAAAAATGAAGTGCTTTCGGCTGTGTTAAGACCCTATACACACGCTAATGCATGGGTTACCCCATCCGGGCAGGACGGTTGGTGGCGTCCGGCAGAGTTATCGGGCGATCAGCTGGCATGGCCAACAAAAGGTCGCCACGGAGAAGACGGTGGAAAATGGAAAAGACTGCATTATCATACCTGGTTGAGTGATGACGGGCCATTGAACAATGCCTGGTCGCTCATGTTCTGGGGAATGGGTTTATGTAACGATCCAATCGAGAACCTCGAAAAACGCAGTTTAACGCAAATGGGAATTACCCAGGTAGAAAAAGATGCTTATATCGCTGAATTGAAATTGTTCAGGGCTTTTCACTACCTTAAATTGATGGATCTTTTCGGCAATATCCCTGTGGTAACTCAGGTAGGTATTCCTGCTAAACCTGCAACATTGCCACGTGCACAGGTTTTTGCTTTTATCGAGAAAGAAATTAAAGAAAATATCGATAAAGCACCAAAATTGTCGAGAAACATGATTGGTAGAATGAGTCAGGCAGGTGGTTATGCCATGTTGGTAGAACTCTATCTTAATGCAGAGGTTTGGACAGGTACAGCCAGATGGGATGATTGTATCGCAGCGGCGAATAAATTGATCGCAGGTGATGGTGGCGCCCAAAATGGTACCATGCAGTTGGATCCAAATATTGTAGATCAGTTTAAACCAAGTAACGATTTATCAAAAGAGGTAATCTTTTCAATCGCTTACGAATTCCAGAAAGCTTCATTTCAGCCATCATGGACGGGTGAATTTTACCATTTTCAACAGGATCAGATCTATGGTGGTTCGCGTAATGGAAACGATGGTATTGTGGTAATTCCTGGTGTATTTACCAAGTATGAAGATGCCGACCTTAGAAAAAGAGGTTGGTTGTTAGAAGGACCAATGGTTCGTTTTGATAACGGTCAGCCTGCAATCGCAAAAGGAGGAAATGAATATAGCGATCAACAAATTGTTTTTGTAGATAATATCAGAAAAAACAAATCGGGATCTACTGTTTCCAACATGAGCGAAGGTGAAGAGAATAGCGGGGTACGTTTTAATAAATATAAACTTGGTAACCAGGTTGCAGGCGTTGTAAACGGTGTTGCTGTTCCTATCGATCCAAATTACAACAATACAGATTGGAATATCTACCGTTTAACCTGGGTTTATTTTGCAAAAGCAGAAGCCATTATGCGTAAAAATGGTGGTGCTGCTACTGCCGAAGCTGTACAGCTGATCAACGATTGTAAAAAAAGAGCATTTACCGATGCTGATTGGGCAACAAGAGCTTATACTCCGGCATCGTTAACACTTAACGAGCTTTTAACCGAAAGAGGTAAAGAGTTTATTTTTGAAGGTTTTAGAAGAAATGACCTGATCAGGTTCGGAAAATTTACTACCGAAAGCTGGTGGGATCATACACCATCTGCAGCATTCAGAAATTTATTCCCGATTCCGCAGGTTCAGCGTACACTTAATGAAAACCTGGCACAAAATCCAGGATATAATTAATGTAATACCATGTTTTGAATTAAAAAAGGGCACTCTTGAGTGCCCTTTTTTGGTTTATTAAAGAAATTATTGTGGCTTAACACCCGAAAATTCATCAAAAGCAGCCTTAGCAATCTTTGCAATAACAAGGTCACGTTTTTCGCTATTTTCATACGAATCCATTAAAAATATGGCAATAGCCAGGTGTTTGCCATTGGCCAGGGTAATGGTACCAACATCATTTGTTGCAGGCGAGAGTCCCGAATCGTTTATTGATGAAGTTCCGGTACGGTGCTCAACAAGCGTACCTTTCGGAAGCAGTCCCCTGATTCTCATTGGTGCAACATAGGTTTCGCGCATCAGGCTCCGTAAAAGTGTATTGGTCTGGCTTTTTAAAATCTTTTGCTCAAAAACCAGGCTTAGCAAGGTTACCTGTGCCTGTGGTGTACACCAATTTTGATATTGGTTGTTCCACTTTTTCTGCATGCCCCATTCATCAAAATCTACATTGATATCAGTTATGCCGATGCCATGCAGGAAACCGGTGAGTGCTTTTGGTCCTTTTAATAACTGGAGCAGAACATCGCAGGCATTGTTATCGCTGTACAAAACCATATCCTCCAATATTTCGCGCAAAGGAACAGAAACATTTCCTTCCGGATATTTCTCGTAAAGTTTGCTTATGGTCTTTTTTATCTTAGATTTAGGAATGAATAGCTGCTGATCGAGCTTTAATTTGCCTTTATCTACCTCACTAAGCAGCATTACCGCAATCGGGAATTTAAATACACTTTGCATCACAAAATGTTGATCGTTATTAAATTCGAAAGTTTGATTGCCTTCTAAAACACGTGCATAAACACCTATTTTTCCCCTGGTATCTGCAGCAATTTCGGCTACGGTTGTTTTTAATTTATTCTGCTGGGCGCCTGCATGTTGGAAAAGACAAAAACTGAGGGCGATGAGGGTAATCATTATTTTGTACATGGTAAAATGTTTTTTATAGGATAAAAGTTGTTGCAAAGATGTAGATATTCCGGGTAAAACAGGAGATGATATAATAGGCTTAAAACAAAATAATCACTATTTTGCATTACATCATCCATGGAATTGTGCAGTTGGAATAAAACTAAAAATTTATAAATGACCATACTCATCGTATTCTGCTGCATTGCCTTATTGATTTTAATGATTTCCGTTTTTAAAATCAATGCATTTCTGGCTTTTCTGATTGTTTCGGTACTGGCGGGACTGGGTTTAGGATTGCCTCTGCCGAAAATTGCGGGAGCGGTTGAAAAAGGTATAGGCGATGTTTTAGGTTCTTTGGTGATTATTATTACCACCGGTGCCATGCTGGGTAAACTGGTTGCCGAAAGTGGCGCTGCCCAAAAAATAGCCCAGGTGATGATGGATGTTTTTGGTACCAAACATATCCAGTGGGCCATGGTAATTACCGGTTTTGTAATCGGTATACCACTCTATTACGGAATCGGTTTCGTGCTGATGGTGCCCTTAATTTTTTCTGTAGTTTACCGGTATAAGTTACCTGCGCTCTATATTGGTTTACCTATGCTCGCCGCATTGTCGGTTACCCATGGTTTTTTACCACCACATCCATCACCGGCCGCTTTGGTGGTACAGTTTAATGCCAATATGGGGCTCACCCTGTTTTACGGATTGCTTGTTGCCGTACCTGCAATAATAATCGGCGGACCGTTTTTTGCCAAAACGTTAAAAAATATCCCTTCAACGCCAATGGCATCGTTCAGGGCTAAAGAATTGCCTGAAGATGAACTCCCCGGAACGTTTATCAGTCTGTTTACAGCCTTGTTGCCCGTTATTTTATTGGGATTGGCCTCTTTTCTCCCTTTGTTTTTAAACCCGACCTCGCCAATTATTCCTGTGATTACCTTTTTAGGTCATCCATCTATCGTGATGCTGGTTGTGCTGGTTTTAGCTAGCTATTTTCTCGGTATTTCGAGAGGGAAGAAAATGGATTACCTATCATCTATTTTTGGCGATGCCTTAAAAGATATCGCCTTGATTTTGTTGATCATTGCCGGTTCGGGAGCTTTAAAAGAGATTTTAACCCAGAGCGGTGTGAGTAAAGAAATTGCCGGCTACCTGCAGGAATTATCGGTTGAACCCTTATTTTTGGCCTGGTTAATTGCGGCACTGATCCGGTTTTGTGTAGGTTCTGCAACGGTTGCCGGACTCACCACAGCAGGTATTATTGTACCCCTGATGATGGCCACACATACCAACCCGAATTTAATGGTTTTGGCCGTTGGTGCAGGTAGTTTAATGTTTTCACATGTAAACGATGCAGGGTTTTGGATGTTTAAAGAATACTTTAATTTAAGCCTGAAGGATACTTTCCGTTCATGGGCTTTAATGGAATCGATAGTTGGCACGGCAGGGCTTGCCGGCGTACTTTTACTTAAAATAATAATAGCTTAATATGGAAAATTTAACTGCAGATGCCCGTTTCGAGAAACTTGGATTAAACCTTCCGCCGGCACCGGCACCACTTGGGGTTTACAAACCTTATCTTATTGATGGGAAATATTTGTACCTGAGCGGTCATGGTCCGGTGAGGGACGATAAAAGCCTGATCATTGGCCGTATCGGTGCTGATATGGAGCAGGATGAAGGCAAACTGGCTGCCAGGCAGGTGGGCTTAACGATGTTATCGACCATTAAAACCAATTTAGGGAGCTTGGATAAGGTAAAAAGGGTGATCAAGGTTCTGGGTATGGTAAACTGTACGCCAGATTTCGAAAAACATCCTTTTATTATTAATGGATGCAGCGAACTTTTTGCCGAGGTTTGGGGTACTGATAATGGAATAGGTGTAAGAAGCGCAGTTGGTTTTGGCTCATTGCCTGATAATATCCCAGTAGAGATCGAAGCTTTGTTTGAGCTGTATTAAACCTGCATAATGTTAGAAAAGCAATGGCATTTTTTAGATAATCCGGCTTCGGTTGAATCGCCGGGACTTGTTTTTTATGTCGATAGGATCAAGGCGAACATCAAGCTGTTGATTTCGATGATTGATGACCCAAACCGTTTGCGGCCACATGTTAAAACACATAAGTCGGCCGAGCTGAGCAAGCTGCTGATCGATGCGGGGATTTCGAAATTTAAATGTGCTACCATTGCCGAGGCAGAAATGCTTGGTCTTTGTGGCGCTGCCAATGTGCTGCTTGCTTATCAACCTGTTGGACCAAATATTAGCAGGTTTATCGCTCTTCAGAAAACATACCCGCTCAGCCGTTTCAGTTGTTTGGTTGACGATGAAAAAACTGCGCTCGAATTGGCTTCAGTTTCCCAGTTGAACGGGTTAACAGCTGAAGTTTTTATTGATGTAAATGTTGGGATGCACCGTACAGGGATTCTACCTGAAAAAGTAATGGATCTTTATGCAAAGCTCAATAAGATTGATGGCTTAGTGATTAAAGGTTTACACGCTTATGATGGCCATATCCATGAAAGTGATTTTGGCATCCGTACTGAAAAAGGAAAGTTGATCATTGGGATATTAAATGGCTTAGGTGCAGCAATTGAAGCTCAGTTTGCACATCAGCCCATTATCGTAGCGGGAGGAACACCAACGTTTACCATTTATAACACACAAAGTATTTTTGAATGCAGCCCAGGTACTTTTGCACTTTGGGACAAAGGTTATCAGGATGCTTTTGAAGAACAGCAATTTAATACCGCTGCTCTGGTGGTTTCGAGGATTGTTTCTTTGCCCGAAAGCAATCTCATATGCTGCGATTTAGGCCATAAAGCCGTAGCGGCTGAAAAACCGCTCGATAAAAGGGTTGTATTTTTAAATGCACCGGAGCTGGTTGCCATTAGTCAAAGCGAAGAACATCTGGTACTGGATGCTGGAGAAAATCATCAATATCAGATAGGCGATATTTTATACGGATTACCGTACCATATATGCCCAACGGTTGCACTTTACGAAAATGCGCTTGTTATTTCTGAAAATAACCCTGATGAAACCTGGAACATCATTTCTAGAAAAAGAAAAATAACGATATAAAAGCCCCTGCTATGTTTACGATAGATGCCCACCTGGATTTGAGTATGAATGCTTTGGAGTGGAACCGCGATTTAACCCGCCCGCTTTCCGAAATAAACGGGCGTGAGCAGGGCTTAACAGATAAACCCGACCGCGCAAAAGCCACTGTATCACTGCCTGAGCTGCGTAAAGGCAATATTGGTTTGGTGGTGGCTACGCAGATTGCGAGGTTTGTAGCCCCTGATAATTCATTGCCGGGCTGGCACTCTCCCGAACAGGCATGGGCACAAACACAAGGGCAGCTGGCCTGGTACAAAGCCATGGAAGACCGTGGTGAAATGATACAGGTTAACAACCTGGCCAGTTTAGAAAAACACTTAGCCTTGTGGGCATCAGATATTCCAAATGAAAAAAAACGAATCGGATACATTTTAAGCCTTGAAGGTGCCGATTCTATTGTACATGTTGATTACCTTCAACAGGCTTATGATAACGGATTAAGGGCGGTTGGCCCAGCACATTACGGCCCAGGGCGGTACGCTCAGGGAACAGATGCCACAGGTAAATTGCACCCGGGTGCTTACCAATTGCTTGCCGAAATGGAAAGGCTCAATATCATCCTCGATGCCACCCATTTATGCGATGATAGCTTTTGGGATGCGCTCGATCATTTTAATGGTCATATTTGGGCCTCCCACAATAACTGTCGGGCGCTTGTTAACCATAACAGGCAGTTTAGCGACGATCAGATCAAAACATTAATTGAACGTGGAGCTGTAATTGGCGCGGCTTTGGATGCCTGGATGATGGTGCCCAATTGGCAAAGGGGTATTTCGACCCCGAAAACAATGAACTGCAACCTCGAAGTAATGATTGATCATATCGACCACATCTGTCAGTTGGCAGGGAATGCCAATCACGTGGGCATCGGTTCTGATCTGGATGGTGCTTTCGGAAGAGAGCAATGTCCTTATGATTTAGAAAGTATTGCCGATCTCGATAAAATTCCCAATCTCTTTGAAAAACGCGGTTACAGCAAAACCGATGTAGAAAATTTAATGTATGGCAACTGGATCAGGTTCCTGCGTAAAGCCTGGACATAAATCGTCCCATGGGGACGTTTCGTAGGTAGCCAATTGTAAAATTGGCGTTCAACGTTCCGTAAGAACGTTTGGTGTTTTATTGACACCCCGTCCTGCGGACACCCCTCTGAAAGAGGGGAATGGAGTTGTCGCGGTCGTTCCATCGGGACGATTCCTGGGGCGCCAATTGTAAAATTGGCGGGGAATTAACGACCAGGAATTGATCAACTCTTAAATTCCCAGTCGTTATTTTAATATTTTACTGCAATAACCTCCATTCGCTAAACTGCAGGTCTACACTTCCATTGTTCGAAGTGATAAACAGTTTATAATATTTGTAGGCTGTGGTATTACTGATCAGTATTTTTTTGGTCTGCCTTCTTAAGCCAAAAGTTTGATTACTCTGGATATCAAGCTGTGTGAAATTTACATTATCGTTTGATCCCATCAATTTCCAGCCTTTCGGATCGCGGTCGGGCGCATCGTTGCCGGCAGTAATGGTATAACCTTTAACTACCTGGCTTGATGCGAATGTTTGCTGCGCCCAGAAGCTTGTTGGGTAGCCGCCCAAAAAGAATTTGGTATTGTAATAACTGTCGGCCAGTTTTGATGAGCCTTCTGCGGCAGAAGCTCCGCCGGCATTTTCGTTGCTTACACTTACCGTTGCCGAGCCAGAAATATCTTTCAGGTAACTTACACCTGGGAAAGCTGTTCGGGCCGTATTCAATTGGGTAGTCCAGTTATTGCCCTGTTCATCCAAGGTTCCAAAAGCGCTTAAAGCAAGCGGTTTAAGATCGATACCGGTTGCACCGCTCCAGAAATGGATAAATTCGCCATAATTCATTGACCTCGAGAAACGGGTAATGTTTCCCTGACCGTTATTTACAGTTTCTTTCGGGAAATATTGTGCCAATAAACTGAAATATTTGTTTAAAGCAGATGCATCGCCCTGCTGACTATAAATTGGGAAAAACCAATCCCTGAACCAGTAAGTTTGTGCTTTTGGATAATTTTCGGCCCCATTGGCCACCAGGTTATACCAGCGTTGCACGTCAGCGGTGCGGTTTAGGCCAACATAAACATCGTAAATGTAAATTTCCATCCATTTACTATCGTGCCAGATACCGAATGCAGGAGAGTTTAGCACATTCCGGGAGGCACCCTCTACAATATGCCCAACCTCATGCGTGGTAATATCGAGGTCGTTACCCGTGCCCGAAAGCCAGGCGCTGGTGCTCGATGAACCTACATCGATTACATTGCGGTAATCGTGACTGGCATCCATATAGGTGCTTGGGTGGCCACCACTGTATTTTCCGGTATGGAATATGGCCCATAAACGCGAGTCGGGACCAAAAGATCCATATTTACTTTTGGTGTAATTCCAGACCTGCGCCAGGTAGGTATTAGGCCATGTAACTGTACTGCTTACGTCATTGTCGTGGTAAACCACAATGCTGGTGTCGTGATAAAAGCGCTGCAGCACCTGCACATGGTCAAACCAATGTTCCTGCCAGGTTAGGGGTGGTTCGGCCAGTAAATTGGTATTTGCTAATGTTGCAGGCTTTTTCAAAAGCTGATCCTGCTGCTGATCCAGTTCTTTTTTCTTGCACGAGAGGCTAAGAAAGATCAAGATGCCCGGGATGAGGATTAATCTGTGTTTCATAATAGGTTTTTATATTTAGGTTTGAGTTGATTTCCCATTAATACCGGCCATCCTACCTTTTCGACATCCTTTCGGCCATAACCGTTTGTAAAACCTGTTTTGAATTAATTAAAACGTTTTAGTAATCCGGTTAAAAATTAATCCATCTTTTAAATGGATCAATAACTTAAGTTAACATTTTAAAATATAAAGACTTGTTTGTAATTTAAATATTACATCTGATGTCGGTTAACAAAAGTCTGTTTTGGGCTTTAGATTTATCATTTTGGCAAAACTTATCGTAAATTCAGTTGGTTTTTCGAATAATGCACGATGTCTGTAAAAATTAACCGCCGTACCCGGCAAAAAATTCAGCAATTAATGATTATTATCCTTTTGTGGATGCTAATTGGCGCTGTAATTGCCGTTTTCGAAGATTTAATACTGCATACCCACAATTCTTTAGGTACTGCACCAGGTTATTCGTTAAGTACTTCTATCATTTTAAATATGGCCATTGGTTTATTCGGCGCTTTAATTGGCGGGAGCTTTTTGGTATTTTTTGTCAATGTAAAATATAACGATAAACCTTATGGTTACACGCTTTTAATTATTGCAGGTATTTTTATGGTTATTGTTCTGGCAATAAATGAAATACTCAGTCTTTTATCTCTGGGCGATTCGCATAGGTTTCTGAAAAATGGATTGGTTTGGGCCATTGTGGTTTCCATTACGCAGTTATTGCTGCAGGTAAACAGTAAATTCGGACAGGGGATTTTCTGGGATATCATTAGGGGGAAATACAATACCCCAAAAGAAGAATTGCGGATTTTTATGTTCCTCGATTTAAATTCCTCTACCACCATAGCCGAAAATTTGGGTGATAAAAAATACCATGAACTGTTGAAAGATATCTTTATGGATATTACCAATCCTATCCTCGAAAACAGGGGAGAGATTTATCAATATGTGGGCGATGAAGTGGTAATTGCCTGGCGATACGAAGAAGGTTTGAAGAATAATAAATGCATTAACTGCTTTTTTGATATCAAGGCCCATTTATTCTCCCTAAAAGAGAAATATCAGTTAAAATATGCGTTATTGCCGTCTTTTAAAGCAGGCATTCATTGGGGGCGGGTAATTGCAGGCGAAGTGGGTATTATTAAACGGGATATTACCTACTCAGGTGATGTGCTGAACACCACTTCGAGGATCCAGAATATGTGTAAAACCTTTAACCAGGAAATGATTGTTTCCAAAACCCTGATTGAAGAACTCCAATTGGTTGGTATTTACACTACCGAAATGCTGGGCGCCATTAAATTGAGGGGCAAGGAAAAGGAAATGCAGCTTGTAGCCGTGAAACCTGCATGAGTTTTTCCGGTTGGGAAGCTGTGTTGTTTAATACCGTAAGCTTAGCTATTTTGAGGTGGTTAATTAAACAACGTATTCTTTATTTTTTATAACCACCTTAGCCACTTTAGTTCACCCGAGATCGAAAACTCACATAATTTACTTTATAAGTTTTACATAGTGAAACGATTTGCTATTTTAATAAAATCTCCTTAGATCTGCGTTTTTTTTTCAGCGAGATCTGCGGGAAACAGAATGAAATGTGGTTTCAATTTTTCAGAACAGTTAACCGATTAACCAGTCTGACAGTTTTCAGTTAGCAATTTGCAATTAACAATCAAACAATTCAACAATAAAAAAAAGCATGTACAGTTAACCCATTTGTCCATCGGCTTCCAGCACATGTGTAGTGCAATCTTTTTCTTTAAACAGATCGTATCCTTCCTGCCACCAGGTACTCATTTCCGTTTTATTAAACACAAAAGAATGTGTGGTGAGTTCGCGGTTGATGAAATAGAAATTGATTTTTACGTTTTTGCTTGCTGTTTGCAGTTTTGAGATGATCAGGTCGTCGTTTGCAATCTGGTTGAGCATAAAGTCGCTTGTACGGGCGAAAACCTCGATTGCATTTTGTAACGGCGGATTGTTGTAAACGGCTTTTTCCTGTCGTAAAACGATGGTGTCGATTTCGGTTGCGCCTTTTATAATTGCCTCCTGTACAGGGATGAGGTTTCCGAAACCGCCGTCGGCATAATCGTTGCCGTTTTTCTGATAAAGGCTCATTAAAGGTGCCAGGTTGCACGAAGCCCACATCCAGTCGCAAAAATCTTCGTAGCTGTAATCATTGCTCGATTTATATTCGATAAGCTGGGTAGTTAAATTCGCCACGGTAACCACAATTTCTTTGCCGAGCGATTTAATGGTCTCGAAGTCTTGGCGCTTAAAGTTATTCCTGATCAGATTTCGTAAACCCGTACTGTCGCCCAGGGTTTTCTGTCGCTTGAAAAACTGTGCAATAATACCAAAATGGTTCATGCGCAGTTTTACTTTTCCATTTTTGTATTTCACAATGAACGGACAAACAGTAAAAATATCGGATTGCGAAATGGTAGTATAGAGCTTTTTAATACGTGCAACGTCGCCAATGGCCAAAAAAGGGATCAGCAAACTGCCGGTTGAAGAACCTACAAAGAGATCGTAATCGGTTTTCCTGTATTTAATAAGATATTCTGCTACACCACCGGCAAAAGCACCTTTACTGCCACCGCCCGAAATAACCAATGTCTTCATGTTCTGCTCCTTAGAATTACTGATCAAATATAGTTTTTTAGCACGAAGTCTTTATTGTAGTTTCCAGTCCTTAGTCGGAAGTCCAAAGTCGATATTATTTCTTCCATCCATACGTCACCCTGAATTTATTTCAGGGTCTTAAGGCAGCATGGGTCCTGAAATAAAGTAAGGATGACGGCCGCTGGTACAATTAACCAACCAAACAGTTTCCAGTTGGCAATTTGCAATCAAAAAAATCCACAATCCAAAAAATAATTTGGCAGTTACTAATGAACAATTGAACAAATGCCCAATGAACTAATGAACCAACAAACCTCATTCTATCCTTACATCACTTCCTTTCGAAACCAGTTTCTTATACGGATCTGCTAAAAAATCACCAAGGTAATCAGCACTACTGTTGCCGAAACCTGCTCCATGTGCCCGGTTATGGATAATGAGCAATTGCGCATTAGGCATATACCTTTTAATTAGCTTGTTGTAAAAAGGTCTGCAGAAGGGATCAGCATCACCTGCCGATATCAGTGCCGGAATGTTGGAATACACAGGCTCCTTTATCGATGCTGGTTGGGAATTTACTTTCCAGCAATCGCAGATTTCTTTATTTACATTGTTAAAAGGATAACCCGAAAGCCAGGGAAGGATTTTATCCTGTTTAGCAATCAGTTTCGGATCTGAATAGGCAATCTGCTCCGGGCAGTAAATAGAATAACGCATACCCAGTGTGCGGTTGGGATCGCCAGAAAATGCGCCATCCACCACCTCGGTTATATATTGCTGATGTTTGCCATTAATAATCTCGTTCATCACAAAAGGGACAATTTTTATTGTTCCGTTCTCCATTTTTCCGAATACCGCATCTAATAGTTCGGTTTTTCCATAGCTGATAGTGATGCTATCGCTATTTTCTTTCGGAAGGTAACGCATGTTAAAACGTTTAGAAGAAATTTTGGTAAAATAGTCATGAAACCGTTGCTTAAGATCTTTGTAAGCAGTTTTTGTTGAATCGGTCTGCACATTATCGAATACCTGATCTAAAGCCTCATTCATATTAATCAATGCATGCTCTTCATAATTTACGAAACCGGGAAGGGGAGAGTTTAGTATAAGCGCTTTTATGCCTTCGGGATGGTTTTTGGCTACGGTAAGCATTAAACCACCACTATAAGAAATGCCAACCAGCATCATCGATTCGATTTTTAAGACTTTTTTAAGATCGCTGATATCTGCAGCACTTTCTGTAGTATTATAGGCTGATAGATCGATGCCTTTTGCGGTAAATCTTTTACGTGCCGATGTTACCGCAAGTTTTACCAAACTATCTTTCGAAAGATTTTCCAGGTACGAACGTTTAATGGCTTGATCCACTTCTGGGCACTGGAGTGATGGGATGGCCAGCTTAGTACCGCGCTGATCGAAAGCTATAAAACCACCATACCTTAAAAAGCCCGAGTTTAAACCAATTTGTGTGATGCCCAAAGTAGTACTGTAACCAGGACCACCAGTAGTGTACAGCGAAATATTTTTAACCGAATCCTGATCTTGTTTCCGTACAAATATAAACGGAATTTTAACGAGGTTTTTACTGGGATTTGCCCTGTTTTCGGGTACCACCAGATAACCGCATTTTGCAATTACACCATTTTCTGTTTTGATTTTACATCCGGTGGATTCTATTTTCGGTATGTATGATTGAGAAAAAGCCTGAAAATTAAAAAAGACAAAGCATAAGGCTAATAACGTAGAGATTTTCATGTTCCTGATTTTAATTCAAAAATAGCGCATCCCATTTTTTTGGGAAAGGTAAAAAACAGACAAAATTACCGCGATTCGGCAATCCTTGTTCCGGTAAATAATACTGTATTCCTGTAAAAATGGCTCATATCGTAATAGCCGTAATCTTGAGGTGAAAAGATGCTTTCTTTGTTCATGAATTGGGTAAGTGCTGTACGTGCCCTTAAAATATTGAAATAATTTTTCGGGCCGGTACCTACCACTTTATTAAAATACCTGTTTAGCGATTTTTCGCCCATATAAATTTTATCTGCCAGCTGCGCTGTAGAAAGTTTCATACCGGCATCAAGAAAAGTATCGATGCTGCGCTGTACCATAAACAGGTAATGGCCGTTGGTATTTTTTGCTTTTTTTTCCAGCAGGTAATCTTCCCATAGCTTTACACGGGTTTCAAAATCAGGTGCCTGTTTTATTTTGCTGATTACCTGGTTTGGAATTAATTCATCGAGCGAAATTACATTGCCGGCTATTTTTGTCTGGCTGATGCCAAAAATGGTTTCAAATCCTCCCGGTAAAAACTTAACCGTAAATATATTGTCAGCAGGCGCATTCTGCCTTTCGATGATTTCGCTGCGCAATACCAGTACATCAGTATTTTCGTTTACCTGATGCCTATGTTTTCCATTGTAAAGCTGGTATTTACTTCCCAAATTAAGCCAGATGGTGGGCGTAAAACTTGGAAAAAGTTTAACCGTAAAACGTTCGTTTTGGATATAGTTTTTAGCAGCGGCTAAATCTGTTTCAGAAAAAAACTCGACATATGGAGAAAGACCTTCGTGTGGTGTTAAAAAACGATAAAGCTTTCTGATGTTATCAAATATTTCTGTCATATACCATTAGATGGTTTTTTCAACAGCTTGTTGCATCAAATAGAAGAAAATTATAGCAAAATTTAATATCGCTTCTATAAATACCTCACATGTTTTTTCTCTTTTCCCTGGTTAAACCCTTTTATCATCAAATAAATGCCTGCGAATAAAAGAAGGGCAGCTAAAATCAATCCCAAAGCCATAGGTAAAAATACTGCTGCGGCATCAAAAAAAGCCTGCCAGTTTGAGTTGGCATGTAGTAAATAAACGAGTATAAAAAATGCAGCTAATGCAAGGCCGGCATAAAAATAAAGAATTTGTGGTTTCATATTGGTTAGGTGATTTAATTTAGATATGGGTTTTTAGGAATGTGTACCAGGTGGTAACCACTTTTTTTAAGTTGGGCTATCGTATCATTATCCGGTAACTGTTTAAAAATAATGGTGGTTAATACCTGTGCAGGCATAGCCCTTAATTTTACCATTGCATCGAAAAATAACTTCTTCATTTTGATCATAAAAAACCTGTTATTATGCTTATCGGTCGAGACCGATTCTGCCCCTTTAAACCAATAATTCGGATTGATTTTTTTAAAGCCAACCATTGGTAAACCAAGTCCGGCAGCCAGTTTTTCAAATTCCCTTTCCGAAACCTTGTAAACAAAATTTCCAACGGGTTCGAACGAAAAACGGTTTTTCCATAGTTTATTAAGAAATTCTCCGTTACGCGAAAAAAGGTTGTTCAGCATTAACAACATAGGCATTCTGGCAATAGGATCCTGGGGTTCAATCACTACCACACCAGTTCGGGCCACCCTGATCATTTCGTACATGGCAGCATAAGGCCTCGGGAAATGATGGTAAGATTCTTTGCAGAGCACAAAATCAAAACTATTGTCGGCACATGATAATTTTTCGGCATTTTCTGCTGCACATGCCTTGATAATTCCCTCTTTCAGCGCAACATTTAAAAAATCGGTATTCAGATCGGTTGCCAATGCATCATTACCCGAGTTTAGGATGTATTGTGCATCAAAGCCATAAGCATCGCCAACGGTTAGCCAGTTCTGGTTTTTTCTGTTCAATAAAGGATCAAGGCAGCTGAAAAACAATTGCTGCAGCCATTGTGCAATATTGTTTTTTCCGGCGGTCCTTACTTTTTCATAATGTTCGGCTTTGGCATTTTCGGAAGGAAAATGCTGATTGTACCAGTTATTGTGCCGGGTATAACTTTCGTGATGACGCATAGATGGAGATTTAAATAAATACGCACCTCCAACCTAAAACGCTTGGTAGAAAAAACGGACAGATCAAAAAAAAATAAATTAATTTTAACCCAGCGTTTTTCCTGTTTGCTGCGTAACCTTGATATAACACGATGAAAAACCGCTTACCGAACCAAATGGATGAACCTTTTTTTTAAGCAGGAGACTAAACTAATCAAAGGTTGTAAAGCCAATGAGCGGCAAGCACAAGAAGGTCTCTACAAGCTTTACTATGCCGATATGCTGCGGATATGCTTCCGATATTTAAAATCTGATGACCTGGCAAATGATGCCCTGAGCATTGGCTTTTTAAAGGTTTTTCAGCACATCCATAATTTTGATGCAAAAAAAGGTGAATTTGGCGCCTGGATCAGAACGGTAATGGTACGATCATGTATTGATCTGGGGCGCAGGGAAGCAAAGTTTAACGAAGTGGTAAACCCTGAAGAAATTGAGGAAGTTTTTATCCAGCCGGCAGTGTTAGACAAACTTTTTGTAGAAGACCTGCTGAAACTCATCCGCCAGTTACCAACGGCTACCCAATTGGTTTTTAACCTTTCGGTTATAGATGGCTACTCGCACAAGGAAATAGGAGAACACCTTAATATTACCGAGAGTACCTCGAGATGGCACCTTACAGAGGCAAAGAAACAGTTGAGGAGAATGATCGCTCCTTCAGCAATTGATAAACCAACTGAAAACACAAAAGGAAGATGAAAAATTCAGCATGGTATCATAAACTCTGGAGCAAGAAATTCGACAGCCTTCCAATCAAGGATGCTGCTGATGCCTCGTGGGCAGGCATGCACAAGCTGTTAAACGAACAGTTGCCTGCTGGTACGGTAGGTGGTAATCCGCCAGGTATATCTGCGGGCGCCAAACTGTTTAAAATAATAGGGTATGCATTTTCGGCGGCTGTTACGGTAAGCACAGTGGTATATGTAACGGTTCCGCATTCGAAAAATCCTAAAAAAGAAATTGTAAAAGAAAATAAAGTGTTACGATCTGATTCTGCACTTATCGATAGCAGTAAAGTAGAAAACTACAGCAATTTTGCAGATAGTAACCTGATCAATAACACGGATACATTAAATAACCTGACCGTACAAAATGAAAACGCTGATAGCAGTAGAATAGCTGAACAAAAAAAGCAGACTGTTACAGGAGGAACAAAAGAAGACCGAACTACCGTTATTGCTGGATTACATGCTGTTCCTACCCCGGTAGATCGAAATAAAAACGTGCAAGAAACTGAGCGGAATGGTATTGTTTTGAACCCGGAAAACACTCAATCAAAGTATCCTGCTGTATTGGACGTACACTTCTTATTCAAAAAAGGTAAACCGGAATTGATGGCACCAGGCAAATTCTGGCAGAAAAATATATTTAAAGGAGATTCTGTAAATCAGGTCAAAAACCTAAGCGCTTTAAGGCCTGTTCTGGAGGTATATCCAGCCGATAATAGTTTCAGAACTGCTGGTGCTTCGAAAGGCAGGGATAAAAATAAATCAACCGGTAGCAGTACTGAAAAGAACAAAAAAGCGAAAGCAATCAAGCCATCTAAAATCAAAATACCCAAAACGCCAAAGCAAAGCAATGAAGGTGATGAACCTAAATACAGCTATGGAATAACAGCTGGAATGAATTTGCAGAAGGGTAGCACCGGTTTTTATGGAGGTGCGTTTGGTAATTATGCACTCAATAAAAAGTGGGGACTTGCAATGGGGGTAAATGTAAACAGTAAACAGAAAGTTGCCGGCGAATTTACGCACCCAAGTTATTACAAACCTGATTCGGTGCCACCTTTTACCATGGCTGATGAAAGAAAAGTGATGACGGTAGATATTCCCTTAGCTGCGGTTTATAAATTATCAAAAAAACTAAGTATAAAGGCCGGTCCGGTAATCGCTTTCACGATCAAACAATCTGATGTGCTTACCAAACTAAAACCCCTTAACGATCGGCGCGACACGATAAACCATAGTGCAGAGGTTAACACCGCTTTAAGCAACACCGTGAGTAATAGGGTAAGTGTGGGCTTTATCGGTGGGGTAAGTTTCCATTTAAAACAGTTCGATATCAATGGAAGTTATCAATGGTTAAAGCCCTATAATATCAACAATAGTTTAGGCGGGTATCAGCCAAATAATCAGTTTTTTAAGATCGGGGTGGGGTATAGGTTGAAGTAGCGGGTGGCGCAGGGCGGTTAGCGCTTTGCGATGCTCCCGTATCGTCATTTCGAGGGATAATTTATTTTATAAAAATCAATATGAGTGACGTATATAATTGATTTTTTTTGCCCTGCTGCGCAGTCTTGCCTCGGCTCGCCGCCGCCGAATGGCTCTTTCTTTTTGGCATCAA
>NZ_DJDT01000269.1 GCF_002432345.1 Pedobacter sp. UBA5917 | reverse complement strand
ATTATCAGGGACCGGCCTGGTATCGTACACAGCTTAAAATCGAGAATCCTTACCAAAACGGAAGGACTATTTTGCATTTTGAAGGAGCTGGTCAAAAAACAGAAGTTTACGTATACACAACTAAAGTAGGTACGCATGTTGGCGGTTACGACGAATGGACAGTTGATATTACCGATGCTGTAGCGGCTTTCAAAAAAACGGATATCTACCAAAAACAGTTTAAAGGAAAAGTACCGGTTTCAGTAAGGACCGATAATTCTAGAGATCTCGAAATGATCCCTTCCGATCTCTCTGATTTTAATATTTATGGGGGCATTTACCGTTACCTTAACCTGGTTTATGCGCCATCACTTTCGGTTGATAAGCTATTTGCCAAGGCTGAAGTAGATGCGCAGGGCAAATTGGGTAAATTAAGCGTTAAAACACGTTTATATAATCCATCGGGCATTAACGAAGCCATTGTTCAGTTAAAACTGGTTGATGTTGCAGGTAAAATTGTAGCCAAAACAGAGAAAAAACTCAATAATTTAAGTGGTGAGATCGATTTATGGTCTGTAGAGGTAAAGAAACCACAGTTATGGTCAACCGATAAGCCCGTTCAATACACGGTTCAGTACGAAGTAATTGCTTCAACCGGAAATTATAAAGGCGAAGAAAAAGTAGGTTTCCGCAATATCGAATTTGTAGAAAAAGGCCCGTTTAATCTCAATGGAAAACGTTTATTATTACGTGGCACGCACCGTCACGAAGACCATGCGGGTGTAGGGGAAGCTATGACAGAAAACATGATCCGCCAGGAAATGCAGATGATGAAAGATATGGGGGTTAATTTTATCCGTTTGGGCCATTATCAGCAATCGCGTATTGTGTTAAACCTTTGCGATAGTTTGGGTATTTTGGTGTGGGAAGAAATTCCATGGTGCCGCGGTGGTTTAGGTGGGGATACTTACAAACAACAGGCAAAAAGAATGCTCACCAACATGGTAGAGCAACATTATAACCACCCATCAATCATTATCTGGGGTTTGGGCAACGAAAACGACTGGCCGGGCGATTTCCCAGAATTTGATAAGGAAAAAATCAGGACTTTTATGAAAGAACTGAACGATCTTTCACATCAATTGGATAAATCGCGTTATACCGCTATCCGCCGATGCGATTTCTGTAGCGATATTGTAGATGTGTATTCGCCATCTATATGGGCCGGTTGGTACCGTGGTGCCTATACCGACTATAAAAAGGCTTCGGAGGATGAGTTTGCAAAGGTTAAACGCTTTTTACACGTAGAATGGGGCGGTGACAGTCATGCATTGCGCCATTCCGAAAATCCGGATAAAGCCTTAAGTAAGATTAAAACCGGTGGCAGTGCCGATGAAAGGGCAGGCGATGCCTCTTTATATGGTGGTGCGGCTAGGATATCGAAAGATGGCGACTGGAGCGAATCGTACATTGCTAATTTAATCGACTGGCATTTAAAAGAACAGGAAACCATGCCTTGGTTAAGTGGAACAGCCTATTGGCCTTTTAAGGATTTTTCTACGGCAATACGTCCGGATAATCCTGTGCCTTATGTAAACCAGAAAGGCGTAGTGGAAAGAGATTTTACCAAAAAGGAATCTTATTATGTTTTCCAATCATACTGGACAGAAAAACCGATGGTCCATATTTACGGACATACCTGGCCGGTACGCTGGGGCGATGAAGGCGAAGAGAAAATGGTTAAAATATATTCGAACTGCAGCGAAGCCGAAATTTTCCTGAATGGTAAAAGTTTTGGAAGTAAAAAACGCAACAGCCAGGATTATCCTGCGGCAGGCCTGCGCTGGAACCTCCCTTTTGTTAAAGGCGAAAACACCGTTAAAGTAATCGCAAAAAAAGGAAAAGAAACCGTAACCGACGAAATTAAATTTACTTACCAAACCGAAAAATGGACCAAGCCAGCTAAACTGGAATTAAAGAAAATCGATCAGCAGGATGATGTGGCCACTGTTGAAGTAAAGCTTTATGATGATAAAGGCGTACAATGTTTAGATGCCATTAACTGGATAACCTTTGGTTTAACAGGTGATGGTAAATTGATTGATAACCAGGGTACTTCATCAGGATCGCGAAAAGTGCAGACTTACAACGGAAGAGCCATTATTAAGGTGAGATTAAATAAAGGGCAGAGTGCAGTATCCGTAAGCTCAGAAGGTTTAAAAACAGTTTTTACAACATTATAACATCCTAACCAAGAAAAATATAAGCCAATGAAAAAAATCATCCCTTATGCATTATCAGTGCTGCTCTGTTTTACCGGAACAGCCTTTGCTTCCCTGAAAGACAATCCGAAAGGAACGGATTTAAAAAAACAGGCCGAAGCAGTATTAAAAAAACAGATTTTAGCCGAGGCAGCCTGGGCCATGCAACAGAAACCAATTACCGTTACTGCTTCGTCTTCGCCAAGAAGTGCGGGTGGAAAACACGATTTCTTTTCCGAAGCCGATTATTTCTGGCCTGATCCGCAAAACCCCGATGGCCCTTATATCAACAGAGACGGATTAACCAATCCTGATAACTTTTTGGATCACCGTAAAGCCATGGTACGTTTCAGTAAAATTATCGGTGCTTTAGCTTCGGCTTACAAAATTACCGGCGACGAAAAATATGTGAAAGAAGCTGTTAAACATTTTCAGGCCTGGTTTATCAATTCAGAAACGCTGATGAACCCCAATTTACTATTTGCGCAGGCTGTAAAAGGAAAATTTACCGGTCGTAACTACGGTATTATAGATACCATCCATTTAATGGAAGTGGCTCAGGGCGCATTTGTGATGCAAAAAGCCAAAGCTTTTGATCCTGAAACTGCAAAAGGCGTTAAAAAATGGTTTGCCGATTATACTTTATGGTTAAATACAAGTAAACCGGGTATACAAGAAAAAACCGTTAAAAACAACCACGCAACTTGTTGGGCCATGCAGGTGGCTTCGTTTGCCAAACTTTGCGGCGACGAAAACATGCTCGATTCATTACGTGCCAGTTATAAAACCATTCTTCTGCCAAATCAAATGGGCGCTGACGGTAGTTTCCCATTAGAAGCAGCACGTACAAAACCTTATGGTTATTCGATTTTTAATCTTGATGCCATGACCATGCTCTGCCAGATATTATCTACTCCAAAAGATAACCTTTGGAATTTTGAGACCACTGATGGTAAATCGATTAAAAAAGGGATCACTTATCTTTATCCGTTTATTGCCGATAAAAGCAAATGGACTTTACCGCCCGATGTAATGTACTGGGAAAACTGGCCTGTTGCACAGCCGTTTTTATTGTTTGGCGCAGTAGAGTTTAAACAGACAAACTGGTACCAAACCTGGGCAAAATTAGACCACAAACCACAAGTAGAAGAAGTAATTAGAAATTTACCTATCCGTAACCCAATAATCTGGTTATAACATGAACATAAAACTAACCATAACAGCATTAAGTATGCTGTCTTTCAGTGTAGTAAAAGCACAACAAGTAAATGTAGCAAAAGCCTTTGCATCGGCGGCAAAACAAACCGATGTACTGATCAAAAATGTAGATTCGGCCAGAAAAGTAAAGCCAAACCTGGTTTCACCGCGTACCGTAGAAAACGGGCAGTTTAAAATGGTGATATCCAAGGATTGGACCAGCGGATTTTTTCCGGCAGAACTCTGGTATTTCTATCAGTATACCAAGGATAAAAAATGGCTTGAGCTGGCTAAAAAATATACTGAAGACATCAAAAAAGAGCAATTTAACAAAGGAACGCACGATCTGGGTTTTATGATCTATTGTCCTTTCGGTAACGGATACCGTTTAACCAACGATCCGGCTTATAAAGCAGTAATTATCCAGGCGGCAAAATCATTGTCAACCAGGTTTAATGCAACAGCAGGTGTAATCAAATCATGGGACCATAACGGCGATAAATGGAAATATCCGGTAATTATCGACAACATGATGAACCTTGAACTGTTATTCGAAACCACAAAATTAACAGGCGATTCATCTTTTTATAAAATTGCGGTAAAACACGCCAATACCACACTGAAAAATCATTTCAGACCTGATTTTAGCTCTTACCATGTGATCGATTACGATACTTTAACAGGAAACGTACGCCAGAAAGTAACTGCACAGGGTTATGCAAACGAATCGGCATGGGCACGTGGACAGGCATGGGCACTGTATGGCTACACCATGTGTTACCGCGAAACCAAAAACAAAGGTTATCTGGCTCAGGCTGATGGTATTGCAGGTTTTATCTTGAACAGTAAAATTACCCCGGCAGATGGTATTCCATATTGGGATTATAACGATCCTAAAATCCCTGATGTATCCCGTGATGCTTCTGCTGCTTCAATTACTGCATCTGCACTTTACGAACTGGCAAAATATAGCCCTGCCAACAGTAAAAAATACAAAGCAGCGGCCGATAAAATTCTATATTCTTTAAGCACAAAATATACCAGCAAACCGGGGGCAAACTATGGCTTTATTCTAGAGCACAGCACAGGACACCGTCCGGCCAAATCTGAAATTGATGTGCCGATTAACTATGCAGATTATTATTACCTGGAAGCTTTGTTGAGAAGTAAAAAATAAAAATTTCGGATTTAAATGACTGTATTTGCTTAAATGATAACAGGTTATAAAGGGATGCCTTAAAACATGCTGAAATTGACCTGTTAAATTTGAGATTTTATGGCCCGGATAAAACGATTTATTCGCAAATTGGGCCGCAAATAATATAAAAACAGCTTTACAAGGCTAAATCAAATAAATAATATTGTAATGAAACAAAATTTGAGCATCCTATTGGTTTTGGCAACTGCATTTACTGCGGCTGCACAGAACAAAAAGGCGGTTAAACCCGTACAAACCTATACCGTTGCCAATAAAAAGGTAACGGTTTATACCACTGCCGAAAAATCAGAATACCGCATCAGCAAAACCGAAACCTTAAATTTTGTTGAGAATAAACAACCTTTTGAAACAGAGCCATGTATCTTTGTAGATCCAACGGTTAAATATCAAACTTTGGTTGGGATCGGTGGTGCGTTAACCGATGCTTCGGCCGAAACATTTGCCAAGCTATCAAAAAAGAACCAGCAGGAACTTTTAACTGCTTATTATAGCCAGGATAAAGGCATCGGCTATACTTTGGCACGTACCAATATTGCCAGCTGCGATTTCTCGAGTGGGAGTTACACTTATGTTCAGGATAACGACAAAGACCTTAAAACCTTTAGCGTGGCACACGATGAGGAATTTAAAATTCCTTTGATCAAACAGGCCACTGCAGCTGCTGGTGGTAAACTGCCTTTATTTGTGAGTCCTTGGTCGCCACCGGCATGGATGAAAGATAACAACAGTTTGGTTCAGGGCGGACATTTATTACCTGCCTTCCGTCAGAGCTGGGCCAACCACTATGTGAAATTTATCAAAACTTACGAAGCCATGGGTATTCCAATCTGGGGTTTAAGTGTACAGAACGAGCCAATGGCTAAACAAAAATGGGAATCGTGCATCTTTACAGCTGAAGAAGAACGCGATTTTATTAAAAATTTCTTAGGTCCAACTTTGCAGAAATCAGGTCTTTCTTCGAAGAAACTAATTGCCTGGGACCATAACCGCGATCAGATTTTCCAAAGGGCAACCACCATTTTAAATGATAAAGATGCCGCTAAATATGTGTGGGGCATTGGTTACCACTGGTACGAAACGTGGACAGGTAGCGGTATGCAGTTTGGTAACGTTAAACAAACACACGAAGCTTATCCGGATAAAGCCCTGATTTTTACCGAAGGCTGCAAGGAAAAATATGATGTAAATAAACTCGACGACTGGACCTTGGGCGAGCGTTATGGTTACTCAATGATCAACGATTTTAACGCAGGTACAGCAGCATGGACAGACTGGAATATCCTTTTAGATGAAAAAGGCGGGCCAAACCACGTGGGTAATTTATGTTTTGCCCCGGTACATGCCGATACCAAAAATGATAAACTGATTTATACCAATGCTTATTACTACATGGGCCATTTCTCTAAATTCATCCGTCCGGGTGCTAAAAGGATCGGTGCTGCATCTAGTCGCGATAAACTGCAATCAACTGCTTTCTTAAATACCGATGGTAAATTGGTGGTCGTGGTAATGAACCAATCAGATGACAAATTAAAATACAGTTTATGGATTAAAGGCGAAGCTGCAACAACAACCAGCTTGCCACACTCTATAACAACATTGGTAGTAGAATAACTTAAATTAACTAAACAAATGATAAAGGAAGTAGAAAGCCTATTTTCGCTAAAAAACAAAGTTGTAGTGGTTACGGGTGCTACAGGAGTTTTAGGAGAGGCTTTTGTTAACGGATTGTGCGCTGCAGGCGCTACAATTATTGTAATTGGAAGAAACGAAGAAGTAGCCAGGCAAAGGGCTGCCGATGTAACCAATGCCGGTGGCGAAGCCATTTATATTATTGCCGATGTACTGAACGAACAGGATCTTATCGATGCAAATGCAACCATTATAGCTAAATTCGGACGTATTGATGCACTGGTAAATGCTGCCGGTGGTAATGTGGCCGAGGCTGTGATCCAACCGGGAAGCGATGTTTTCGAACTCAATGTTCCTGCATTAAAACAGGCTTTCGATCTTAACCTTTTCGGCACCATTATGCCAACACAGGTTTTTGGTAAAGAAATCGCGAAAAACGGTGGTAGTATCGTTAATATATCCTCTGTTTCGGCTACACAGGCTTTAACCAGGGTTTTAGGCTACTCATTGGCAAAATCTTCGATCGACAGTTATACCAAATGGATGGCTGTTGAACTGGCTAACCGCTATCAGGACAAAATCAGGATGAATGCCATTGTACCCGGTTTTTTTATCACCAACCAGAACAGGGCATTGCTAACCAACGAAGATGGATCGTTAACCGCACGCGGACAGGCGATTATTTCAAAAACGCCATTTAAACGTTTCGGGGATCCTGAAGAATTAATCGGCGCATTGGTATATTTGCTTAGCGACGCCTCTAAATTTGTAAACGGCGAAAATATTAAAGTTGATGGTGGATTTACCGCATTTTCGGGAGTATAATTAAAAGTCCATCTGTGTAATCATATAATCAGTGTAATCATATATAATGAAGAAGTTAGAACAAACCTGGCGTTGGTACGGTCCAAACGATCCGGTAAGCTTACAAGACGTTAAACAGGCCGGTGCTACAGGTATCGTAACCGCCTTGCACCATATTCCACATGGCGAAGTATGGCCTTTGGAAGATATTAAAGAAAGAAAAGCAATTATTGAAGCATCAGGATTAACCTGGTCGGTGGTGGAGAGTGTGCCTGTACACGAGGCGATTAAAACACGCAGGGCAGATGTTGATCAATATATCGAGAATTATAAAACCTCTTTGCGTAACCTATCTGCCTGTGGAATCAAGATTGTATGCTACAATTTTATGCCGGTACTCGATTGGACACGTACGCAACTGGATCTTGAAATGACCGATGGATCTAAAGCACTTTATTTTAACTGGATCGATCTGGCCATCTTTGATATCTATATCCTGAAAAGGGAAGGTGCCGAAGCTGATTATTCGGATTCGATCTTAAAAAGAGCGAAAGATAAACATGTTACTTTATCAGAGCAGGACCTGGTTGATCTTCGCATCAACGTATTGATGGGCATTCCGAACGAAAAAGAAATCGAACTCGAAACCTTACGCGCCAGTATTAACGAATACAAAGCCATTGGTACCCAGGGTTTGAAAGAGAATTTAAAGTATTTCCTTTCTTCAATTGCTGATGTATGTACCGAAGAAGGCATTAAAATGACCATTCACCCAGATGATCCGCCTTATGCGATTTTGGGTTTACCACGTATTGCGAGTACTTTAGAAGATTTTAACTACATCATTAAAGAAGTAGATCAGGCTTTCAATGGCGTTTGTTTCTGTACAGGCTCATTAGGCGCCGGAATGGGTAATAATGCCTTAGAGATCTTTAATGCAGTTAAAGAGCGTGTTTATTTTGCGCACTTACGTAATGTAAAGAAAGATGATGACGGCAGTTTCTACGAAGCAGACCATTTAGGTGGCGATGTAAATATGTACGAAATCATGAAAGCCATAACCGAAGAGAATGCTTTACGTGATAAATCGATTCCTTTCCGTCCGGATCATGGTCACCAGATGCTGGATGACTTGGCGAAAGTAACCAATCCGGGTTATTCTGCCATTGGCAGGTTACGCGGTTTAGCCGAACTAAGGGGGTTAGAAATAGGGGTAACCGGAAATTATTAACAGGATCTGTCATCCTGAGCGTAGTCGAAGGATCTTTTCTCTGCGCTAATTCAGAGAAGTCAAGTTTTAAAACTTGACTTCTCTTTTTATAGATCTCTCCACTACTGTCGAGATGACGATTTTTATTGAAGCTGTCACCCTTCGATTCATCATCCTGAACTTGTTTCAGGATCTTTAGGGAAAATTTAACGTTAACGCGTAAACCCTCAAGAAATACCGTCATTTTGAGCGGAACATAGCGAAGTCGAGAACCACGTATTGCTCAGCGAAGCTAAATCTATCTCAAGATAGATCTCTCCCTGCCCGATGCAGGCGGGCGCTCCATTGCATTTCGGTCGAGATGACGTCTTTTTGTTGCGCTGTGTTATCGGTGCCTCTTCTCCACGATCTCTGTGGTTAAACCTCAAAAGCCATAATTTTACATTACCTTTGATTTATGGCTTAAAATTTGAGTCCTCTTAATCATGGAAAATAACGATCATCCCAAAAAAACAATACTGAAACCATCTGTTATACACGATGATTTACCAGAGGTTAAAAAGCCGGAGCATTTAAGGAAAGCGCCAGCCAACCATGATGACGCATTGCCCGAAAACCCCGAAAGAAATTACCATCACGATGAATTAAAAAGTGCTACTTCAAGTCATGATGAAATTAGCCACGCCGATGATGATATCTGGAACGGGGAGGACGCTTGATTTAATACATACAGTCACCCTGATCCGATAGCTATCAGATTCAGTTCAGGGTCTGTTAAATCTGTAAATAACAAGACTCGACTCAGATTTTAAATGCATAATCTTTAGAAAAAGTCGTTTTTTAACAAATTATTTTCTTTAAAACCAATTTTAATTGCTTCGTTCTGAAATACTTATTTCAAATAAGAAAAGTAGCCTCCAAATAGTTTAAAATATATTTTTACATATTAAATAGAACTTCTATATTTGCAGCTCATTAAAAAATGGGCCTCGGTAGCTCAGTTGGATAGAGCAACGGTTTTCTAAACCGTGGGTCAGGGGTTCGAATCCCTTCCGGGGTACTTAAAGGCGTTTTTGCTGAAAAATCTAAGGGTTGTTCGATTTCGAGCAGCCCTTTTTTGTTGATATCCAATATGTTACCCTCAAACGCTTGGTTGATATATGGTGTTCTAAACTTGCCGTCAAAGTAATAGAGTTCATCTTTGAACACCCCTCTTACAATCGTGTGTTTCTGGAATACGTTGCATTTCTCGTAAATGTTAAAGAGGCTCTTTAGTTCTGATAAAACTCCGAAAACGTTATCATCTTCCATTTGCGGGCTTGATTTTGGATTAAGTTTAGCTTCCAGTTCCGACTTTTCAGCTTTAAGTTTTTTAAACCAGGTCTGATAAGTTGATGCTTCAATCTGATTACTCAAAAAGCGGTCTTCAAGTCCTTCAATCTTTTTGTTCAATCGTTTTAGCTCAGAAGTAAGCTCAATTATTTTTTCCTTTTTATTTTTTAAGGGCTGAACCATCATTGCTTCAGTACCTTTGCCAAGAACCCATAGCTGATCCTGATCGAAACTTAAGGATTCTATTAATTTATTAAACTGGTCATGAAGTGGCTCACCCGGTAAATTCACATTAGTGTGTTCAAGGCATCTGTAGTAAAGATAGTATTGGCGTTTGCCTTTAGACCAGCCAGCTGTCATACTTTTCCCGCACCAGCATTTCAGTACCCCTCTCAGAGGAAATTCTTCGTCTGTCCGGATTTTTGTTTTTCGTTTATTAGCAAGCATTCCCTGTACAATCCAATATTCATTTTCCGATATTATCGGATCGTGATTGCCCTTAACAAACTTCTCTGGCATTTCCTTAAAAGCCGGAATTCTGATAAGCCCGGCATAAGTACTGTTTTGAAGGATTTTGTGGATCGCACTATTCCCTGTTAGCTTAAATCCCATCGTTTTTACATTTTTGTAAATGACATATGGAGGTACACCCAATAGATAATCATGGAAAATCTTTTTTATCATTGGTGATTTTTTGGGATCGATTTCAATCAGGTTTTTTTTAGAGCCGTCAACAATGTTTTTGTATCCAATAGGAGCTCTTCCCAAATAACGTCCCTGCTCTCTGGCATTTCTTATCCCTTGCCTGGTACGGCTGCGGATTGTAAATAATTCCTTATTTGCGATCATGTAATCAAACGCACGTTTCATGAAAACATCAGGATCGGAAGTGTCCAGGTCGATCCGTTCGTTGGTAGATAATACTTTAACTCCGAAGTTTTTCTCCAGCTCGGCTATTTTCATCAATGCTTCAGGCAGATTCCGACTGAACCTGTCGTGATCCAGAACGATTAGATAATCACAATCTCCTTTAAATTTTTTAAGAAAACGCTCCAGTGCGAGATAATCTGGCCTGTCAAAAGTATCACTTGCCTCTCCGTTATCCTTAAAAAGTTCAATAAGGTCAAGCCTGTTTCTTTCGCAATAATAACGGATTGTGGATTCCTGATATTCCAGGGATTTTGACTGGTCCCTGGAGCTTAGTCTCATGTAGCCAATAGCTTTCATAGTTCCTCTTTTGTAATGATTTCAACAATGATCTGTACTAATAAAGATAGCAAAATTTGCTCGTTTTTGCTAAATTTCCGAGGTGCATTTGCAAATATTTTTGTCATTTCAACCGGAATGAATGATGTTTTGTACTGATCTATAGCCATTTCTTTTCTTCCCGCTTTAGCTGTCTTTTTACCCTGCATGATGATCCCCGTTTTCATAAAAATCGTTAGCTCAGGCACAATATTTGAGTAAATAAAGGGCAGAAACCTAGATCATTTATTTACCAGGATGCATAGGAATTTCAGTAAACCTTGGAAAGAAATAATTTAGATAATATACCTTTTGCAAGATCAGAGAATTTCGCCGGAACTGACCAATTTAACAAAGTGGCTAAATTGGATTAACAGGACTGATATTGCAAGTATTACAAAAATGCAAATGTCAGATTGATGATGGCATGAGAGGTTTAAAGGAGAACTTATAAAGCCAGAAAGAAACTTACGTTCTATAGTGCTGGATAGGTAATGCTAATCTACATCTGGTTTTGAAAGAGATATTACCCAAAAGTTTCAAAATATTGGTTCCGGCCCATTATGGGCCAACATTCATTTCATCAGCGTAGATCTTCTGGATTTATTTTAATTCCGTACTCACCATCTCCAACACGCTTAGATAAGTCTTTTAATGTTTTAACCCTTTTCTCTATAGAAGCAGTTTCAGATTTCAGTTCTTCTTCCAGGCGGAGCCTATCCTCATAATTCCTGACGGTTCTATTGTAGAAATAAATTGTGCTACCCATTGATATCAGGAAAGCAACGACTATTGAAGTTAATGAAAAAATTCCGTACAGATTGAGGGTTGATAGCCTTATTGCCAGTAATGTATCTTCCCGGTTTTCCATACGTGTAATGATTACCCGGGTGCGGTCCATATAAGATTTACCCAGCAACAGTATATCTAATGATATTGTTCCTCCGGATCTTTTTTGATCTATGGTTGTCCTTAGAAGATCAAATTTGGCATCGATCATTTCTTTCAGCCCTTTGAATTCACTTTGTTGGGCCGTATTGTCCTGTGTTAGTACTCTAACCGTATCAAAGGCTGATTTTACCAGCTTTTCCGCACCGTTATATGGCTCCAGAAATTTTTCGTTACCGGTTAACAGAAAACCACGTTGTCCTGTTTCGGCGTCTTTCATAGATGAAATCACCATCTCTAATTTTTGCTTTACGGTATTGGTATGGTCTACCCAGCGTTCACTTGCAAAAAATTGCTGCACCGAAAACCAGGAAAGTGCTGAGGTTACAAGAGTTAAAAATACAGATACAATAAAGCCAGCTGAGGGGCGGTTAATAAAGGATGTTTTCATGGGGGACTACTTTTTGCGAATTTACTTTTTTTCGATCTAAATGGTAAACCGCACACCGATACCGTATTTATACTGGCAATTTTCTGGTTCGCCCGAAGACTTAATTTTATTTAATATCTGCATTGGTTCGATATCCGTTTTCTGATAGATAGTTGACCCGGTGTGAACTTAGGGTATTCGAACCGGGGAGGACAGCGGATGATAAATCCGGGTAGTACCCAAATATTACCCAGACAATAGATCCCGCGACACCACCTTTGCTAATAAGAAATATGTCGGAGGAAAACCGGTCAATGTGTGGAATGGATATGGCAAAGGAAAAAGTAATAACAGATGCCCACCAATTATATAAGCCGAAAAGAAAGGTGCCGCCAAAGGGAATGCACATGCGGCTTAAAATCAGGAAACTGTTAGGCTCATTTCCAGAGGTTGCAAAGCGAGGTGATCGACATTAGAAAACTGATGTCCATGGAAGGATTCTGCCCGCCCGTGCGCGCAGCAAGAGGGATTTTTGTAGACAAAAACCTCTTGCCGTCCTTACGGCCGGGGAACCGCTGCGGGACTTGCGGTTCCAGAAAACGATAAAAATTTTTAAAGATGCCAAGACCCAAATCACAAAATAGTGAAAACCTGCTTTGCCATGTCCTGCGGATCAGAATTGATCGGGTTACACTCCAAAAGCTCCAGAAGATCGTCAGGGATAGCGACTGCAGAAACCCCTGTGCAGCGGCCAGAAAGATCATTACAGGCGAACGCATAAATGTTTTTTACCGGGATGACCGTATGACCGGGGTGATGGAAGAGCTTGCACTCATCCGCCGTGAGATCAGGGCGATCGGCATCAATATCAACCAACAGACGCATTATTTCCATACAACCGCAAATCCAAACGAAAAGTGGTTTTATGTTAACCGGACAATGGCCCACTACAAATCGATAGAAGATAAGATAGATGGTCTATTGGTGATTGTAAATCAACTTTCCATAAAATGGTTACAAGGATCGTGAGCGGAAAGAAAATCAGTGGTGCTGTGCACTATAATGAAGATAAGGTCAAACTGGGTGAGGCAGTTCTGCTATTTGCAAACTGTTTTGCAGCAGATCCGACGGACCTGACGCCCAGATGAAGATCAACAGGTTTACCCGTCTGACCAGGCTGAATGCCAAGGTGAAAACAAATACGCTGCATATCAGCCTGAACTTCCATAAGAATGATAAACTTGATGCCGAAAAGCTTGTAGAGATTGTCAGGGCTTATATGGAAGGTCTAGGTTTCCGTGACCAGCCTTATCTGGCCTACAGGCATTTTGATGCGCATCATCCCCATATCCATCTGGTCACCACAAACATCCAACGCAATGGGGAGCGGATCGACATCCATGGCATTGGTTACAAACGGTCAGAGCCGGTGCGCAAACAGATCGAACAACAGTTTGGCCTGACGGTGGCGGAAGGCCGGAAGGAGACGGGACTGAGACCGGATAAAATCCTGGAGCCAAAAACGCTCGAATACGGAGAGAAAGAGACCCGGAAATCCCTTTCCAGATTGGTGCAGGCAGTAAGGAGCCGGTATCTCTACGGGAACCTTTCAGAGTTCAATACGATATTAAAACAGTTTAACGCCATTGCGCTGCCTGGACCTGAGGGTTCAAAAATGCAGCTGCATAAGGGGCTTTTATTTGCTGTACTTGATGAAAGCGGGAAGCAGATAGGCGTGCCGATCAAAGCCAGCCTGTTATCCGGAAAGCCAATTTTGAAAAACCTCGAGCAGGACTTCAGCAGCAAACAATCCTTAAAGGCTGCTCATAAAGCCGAATTAAAAGAAAGGGTAAATAGCCTGCTTTCGGCAGGAACGCCTACAATGAAGGACTTTCAGGCATCCCTTTCTGTGCTCAATATAGACCTGGTCCAAAGCCATGCTACAGACCGCAGGATATTCGGCCTGACCTACATCGATCACGATAACCGTGTGATCTTTAAGGGCAGTGAACTGGGCAAAAATTACAGTGCGGCCGGAATAGCCGCCAGGTTAAAACCCGCCCTCGATCCCGGTCAAAATCGGGGAGAGGAAAATAGAGGGACTATAATAGTTGATCAGCAGTTAAATGGGGAGAGCAAAGGACTGGATATCGGATTTTTATATGAACAGGCACCTATCCAGGGCATAAGTCCATTGGTTAAAAAGAAGAAGAAAAAGAAACGCTTTATGGGAAGGGGACAACAGAGATGAACACAGGGGAAGATACCGGTGGTCTGAGAAAAATTATAGATATGACCAGGTGGATCAGTCTTTTCATCCTGGGACTACATTTCTACCTTGCCTGTTATGCCACTTTCAGGGACATGGGACTGCATGCCGGTTTTATTGATAGGATATTGTACGGGATAGCCAAAACTACCCTGTTCAAGGGTTTCTTTATACCCAAAGCTGCCAGCATGCTATTTCTGCTGATCTCCATACTGGGCGGTAAAGGCGGCAAGAATGAAAAAATCACATTTAAACCGCTTGTGGTAATGTTTTGCACAGGCCTTTCCCTGTTTTTTATAAGTGTATTGTTTTTGTATATGGTGGAATACCGGACCATTAAAAGTATCTGTTACATCGGTGGGAGTCTGGCCGGATATTTAATGATGGTCTCCAGCGGTGCAAAAATTTCACGTATCGTAAAGCAGGGCCTGCAAGGGGACATATTTAACCACGATAATGAAGCATTCCCGCAGGAGGAGCGCTTGCTGGAGAATGAATATTCGGTCAACCTCCCTGCAGTTTACCATTACCGTGGAAAACCCAGAAAGAGCTGGATCAACCTGGTCAATATGTTCAGGGGGCTGCTTGTTGTCGGCACACCCGGAGCCGGTAAAAGTTATTTTGTTATCCGGCACATCATTTCCCAGCATATCAAAAAAGGATTTAGCATGTTCATCTATGACTTTAAATATGATGACCTCAGTCGCATTGCCTGGAATATGCTCAAAAAATATGCTAAGGAGTATCTGGTCATGCCGAAATTTTTCGTAATCAATTTTGACAGGCCCTTGCACCGCTGTAACCCGCTTGAGCCTGCCGCCATGCACGATATTACAGATGCGACCGAAGCCAGCAGAACGATAATGCTGGGGCTGAACCGTGAGTGGATTAAAAAACAGGGGGATTTTTTTGTGGAAAGCCCCATCAATTTTTTGACTGCCATTATCTGGTACCTGCGCAAGTACCAGGGAGGCCGCTATTGTACCTTACCGCACGTGATCGAACTCATGCAGGCCGAATACGACGAACTCTTCACCGCTTTGGCTAGAGAGGAAGAGATCAAGGTACTCATCAACCCGTTTATTTCGGCATGGCAGAACCAGGCTGTCCAGCAGCTGGAAGGGCAGATTGCAGGCGCAAAGATAGCCCTGGCGAGGCTTTCCAGTCCAAAACTCTACTATGTATTGAGCGGCAATGATTTTACGCTCGACCTGAATAACCCCAGATCGCCCAAGATCATTTGTGTGGGCAACAATCCACAGAAGGTACAGGTTTATGGCGCGATTTTATCCCTGTATGTTTCAAGGATGATCAAACTCGTCAACCAGAAGGGAAAGCTTAAAAGCAGTTTGATTTTTGATGAATTTCCGACGATCTACTTTTCAGGAATAGATAGCCTTATTGCCACGGCACGGAGCAATAAAGTGGCTACAACATTGGCCATCCAGGATTTCAGCCAGCTAAAAAAGGATTACGGCGCCGAACAGGCTGAGGTGATCACAGGGATCGTTGGCAATATTATCAGCGGACAGGT
The DNA here is from genome assembly GCF_002432345.1 of Pedobacter sp. UBA5917. Classification (GTDB taxonomy): domain Bacteria; phylum Bacteroidota; class Bacteroidia; order Sphingobacteriales; family Sphingobacteriaceae; genus Pedobacter. The sequence continues at coordinate 1,732 of NZ_DJDT01000269.1, read as the reverse complement.
TACCGGGGATACCGCGAAAAAACTGAGTGAGACTTTTGGAAAGATCATGCAGGACCGGCAGAGCAAAAGCATCAATAGCAGCGATGTGTCCATCAGCAAATCAAATCAGCTGGAAATGGCCATTCCGGCTTCCCGGATCGCATCACTCTCGTCCGGAAGTTTTGTCGGGATTGTTGCGGACAATCCCGAGGAAAAGATCGCGCTTAAAATGTTCCACTCCGAGATACAAAATGATCACCGTGCAATGGCGCAAGAGGAGGAAGGCTTTGAGGATATTCCCGAAATCTCACCGGTCAGCGAAAATGATATCATGGCAAACTATCACCGGATCAAATCGGAGGTCGCCCAGATCATTGCCACCGAGGGCGTGATCAACAGACCGGATGAAATGCCCGTAGGTAGAAAGAAAAAAGCTGGAAAAAAGAAAGGGCAGGAAAGACCAAACGGAAGGGTAATTTCCACATGAATAGCCAGCATGGATGCGGTATTATTCTGTTTGATGGATACAGTGGTAATGTATGCAGAATTTTATTTCCTATCAGTGTTTGAATTCCATCCGATTTACTTTTTTAATGCCTGGTATTGGCGGTTAATCATGGTCTTTTGATCTTTATGCCGATCAAATAAGCCATGGGTACCACCGGTGGCACCCGAAACCACAATGAACAAAACAAAGGGCATGAAGTCCCTAAGAATCGAAGTTTCCTACACTACCCGTGAATACCATTCGCTGAACCTGTATTTCAGTGACCTTTCCAGGATCGATCTGCTGGATGAACAGGAAGAGGTGATACTATGTAAAAAAGTAAGAGAAGGGGATATGTCTGCTCTGGACCGGTTGGTCAGGGGAAACCTGCGTTTTGTGGTTTCCTGTGCAAAGAAATACGAGCAGAACGGACTGCCCCTGGGTGATCTGATCAGTGAAGGGAACCTGGGGCTGATCACTGCGGCCAAAAAGTTCGACGAGACGCTTGGCTTCAAATTTATTACTTATGCCGTTTTTTGGATCCGGCAGGCTATTTTGCTGGCCCTGGGTGAACATTCACGAATGATGCGCCTGCCGATGAACCAGGTGCGCAACATCACTGTTGCCCAGCAGCAGATGGGCATACTCGAGCAGCAGTTGGAGCGGACAGCCACAATGGATGAACTGGCAGAAGCAGTCGGGATTCCGGTGGGCCAGATGGCAGAACAGCTCCAGCTTGACCGCCAGCCGTTATCCCTGTACCAACCACAGGGCTATGAAGCCGGCCAGAGGGAGCTGGTAGACCTTGTTGCGGACGATGGACTTTTGCCTTCGGACCACCTGGTGCTGGGCAGCGATAAGCAGCTGTTTATCGGTAGCCTGCTTTCGGCCCTGACCGCAAGGGAACGGGGTATTATCGAAGGCCTTTACGGGATTAACTGCCCGCTGGAATCCAGTTACCAATCAATTGCGGACCAGTGGTTGCTGACCCCTGCCAGGATCAAGCAGATCGAAGAAGTGGCGATCCGTAAACTCAAAACCCTGGTGAAAGGGAAAAGGAATGCCTATGGCTGAAGAGTGTAGGACAACTTCTTTAACCTATATTCTGCCGGTACTGCTTTTTGGCTGGTGTGTGCTGCTTGCGGTCCGCGGTCCGTTTTTTTGGAGAAAAGGATGCGGGAAAATATCCCATGGGGAAAGGAGAAAAATGAAATTAAAGATAGAAATACTTGGACTGAAGCTATGCTACCTATGGGAGCGGTTCAG
>NZ_DJDT01000211.1 GCF_002432345.1 Pedobacter sp. UBA5917 | reverse complement strand
AACGGCGTTCTGCAATGCTGCAGAGCGCCGTTTCTTAATATTTATCCTGATTGATTAAATGCCGAAAGCAGCTTTAACCTGATCTACGTAATCTAATTTTTCCCAGGTAAACAGATCAACCGAAACCGTTTTTTCTTCGCCATTAGGTGTTCTGAAGGTTTTGGTAACCGTTTCTGGCGTACGGCCCATGTGTCCGTAAGCAGCAGTTTCGCTGTAAATTGGGTTTCTCAATTTTAAACGTTGCTCGATAAAGTAAGGACGCATATCGAAAATCGATTCCACGATTTTTGCAATCTCGCCATCAGTTTTACCCACTTTACCTGTTCCGTAAGTATTGATGTAAATACCCATCGGTTTTGCAACACCGATAGCGTATGATACCTGAACCAAAATTTCATCGGCAATGCCTGCAGCAACTAAATTTTTGGCGATGTGGCGTGTAGCATAAGCAGCACTTCTATCTACTTTACTAGGATCTTTACCCGAGAAAGCACCACCACCGTGGGCACCTTTACCACCATAGGTATCTACAATGATTTTCCTGCCTGTTAAGCCGGTATCACCATGCGGACCGCCGATTACAAATTTACCCGTTGGGTTAATGTGGTATTCGATTTTATCGTTAAACAAATGCGCATACTGCGGATTGCTTTTAATAATCCTCGGGATTAAAATGTTTACCAGGTCGGTTTTGATTTTGGCCAGCATTGCAGCTTCTTCGTCAAAATCATCGTGCTGTGTAGAAATTACAATCGCATCGATACGCACTGGTTTATTATTATCATCATACTCTAACGTAACCTGGCTTTTTGCATCCGGACGCAGGTATTTGATTTCGTTGTTCTCGCGGCGTAAAACGGCAAGTTCCTGTAATAATTTATGCGAAAGATCTAAAGCCAAAGGCATATAATCTTCGGTTTCGTTGGTTGCATAACCGAACATCATGCCCTGATCGCCGGCACCCTGATCTTCTTTATTGCTTCTATCTACACCTTGGTTAATATCCTGCGATTGCTCGTGTATGGCCGATAAAATACCGCAAGAGTTGGCCTCGAACATGTATTCGCTTTTGGTGTAACCAATTTTCTTGATCACATCACGTGCAATTTGCTGTACATCTAAATATGTTTTAGATTTTACTTCACCCGCCAAAATAACCTGGCCAGTGGTAACCAAAGTTTCGCAAGCTACCTTTGATTCGGGATCGAAAGCCAAGAAGTTATCAATTAACGCATCCGAAATTTGATCGGCGATTTTATCTGGGTGACCCTCAGAAACAGATTCTGATGTAAATAAATATGACATTTATTAAATAATTAATGATAAATAAACAAATTTATAATTGCCAAACCCCTTGAAAACAGGTGGTTAAATGATTGGAAGAAGGCATTAGCAATTTTTTTAAGTGGTTGCAATCCGGTCCCGAAGTATCGGGATAGCAAATCAATCCACTTTTTACTGGTGCAAAATTAGCATATTTTCTTTATTTCAAAAATTATAGATTATTTTGTGCATTCATTCTTACACTTTGCACACAAAGATCAATATCCTCTTTATCATTAACCCTATCTCTGGTGGGAGAGGGAAGCTGCGTATTCCCGATTTTATCGATAAATACCTGGATAAGGAAAAGTTTAGTCCGAATTTTGTTTTTAGCGAATATGTTGGTCACGCCGCCGAACTTGCCGACGAGGCGGCCACTAAAAATTTCGATGTAATTGTTGCGGCTGGCGGTGATGGAACCATTAACGAAGTGGCAGGTAAAGTATTAAAGCATGATAAAATTTTAGGCATTTTGCCATTGGGATCGGGAAATGGGCTTGCCCGGTTTTTAAACATCTCTAAAAATTTACGCTACGCACTTTCCATCATCAATAATTTTAATGTTGATGAAGTGGATACTGCAGAGTTTAACAATAAGTGTTTTTTTAATCTGGCCGGTATGGGTTTCGATGCCCATTTAAGCTCTGTTTTTTCGAAAGATAAAAAACGTGGCTTATCGGGTTATGTGAAACTCGGTTTTAAAGAGGTTTTTAACTATAAGCCCCAAACCTATCAGCTTAATATCGATGGAACCGAATATACCCGAAAGGCTTTTGCCATCAGTATTGCCAATTCATCGCAGTACGGTAACGATGTTTACATTGCGCCCAATGCTTCGGTAAAGGATGGTTTATTGGATGTTTGCATTATTAAACCTTTTCCGATAATAAAACTGCCTGTTTTGGGTTATGTAATGTTGAGGGGGAAAGCAGAAACATCTGATATGATTGAAATTATTAAAGGAAAAAATATTAAAATTATAAGGGAAAAAGAAGGCGCTGTGCATGTGGACGGCGAACCTTTGCAGATGGGAACGGAGATAGAAGCGGTGGTAAATCCACTTTCGTTAAAAGTAATTGTTCCTTGAGTGGAGCGTAAAGCGGTTGGAGTAAGGCGTAGAGCGGATGGCGATTGGTGAATAAGCCATGAACCATCAAACTATCAACCATGAACTAATAAACCATTGACCAATGAACCTTTTACAAAAGCATGAAACCAAAGAAAAATAGTTTAAGCGATCTTGGCGGAATTATGTATTCTACCAATCCCGAATTCGAATACGAAGAAGAAGTTGATGATACCGTTACCTCACCTAATAACCAGCAGGATTTAAGGGTAATGCTCGATAAAAAGAACCGTGGCGGTAAAGCGGTAACTTTGATTACAGGTTTTAGGGGAAGAGCTGAAGATTTAGAGGTATTGGGTAAAATGCTTAAAACCAAATGTGGCGTAGGTGGTTCGGTTAAAGATGGCGAAATAATGATCCAGGGCGATGTGCGTGATAAAGTAATGGGCATATTGCAAAAAGACGGCTATAAAGCGAAAAAGGCTGGGGGGTAATAGAAAAAGCTGTTATCCTGAATGCAAAGAAGCATCTTTTTTAGGTACCTGCTGCAATAACAATCCTTACAAATTCTAAAAGCCCGACCTTTAATCCTCATCAAATCCTGCTTGATCCTCAATGTTGGTTTTTTAATGTATAGTGCATAGCTACTTTCGTTAAACATTTAAATAAATCAACATGAAACAGTTATTAATCTTATTCTTTTTTGTTATCTCTTTTGGTATTCAGGTAGCCCACGCCATCACTATCGGTGTGCCTGAACTGATTATTCTGCTAATTGTAGGCTTTATTGCAATTGCTGGGGTGACCGGTTTTGTTTTATTATGTTTACATTTAATTAAAAAGACGAAGACTACTAAAAATGAGAAATAGAATAATTTTTGGGCTGATTTTTATACATGCATTTGGCATTCAGATTGCTCGTGCTGCTATGTTGGGTACGGCCGAAATAATTATACTTTTAGTCGTGGGTGTTTTGTTTTTAGGTTTCATTTTTGGAGTGTTTATGCTGATCTATTATTTGATCAAAAAAAGCCGTTCGCAACCTCAAATAGCACCCAATAACGTTGCTATAAATTTTACCCCGCCCACGGCCTATCAAAATCCAACTGTAGGGGAAAAGATTGATAAAAAAGAAGATGTTAAGGTAAATGGCCGGATTGCTTTGCCCCAACAGCACGAAATCAGATATGTTAGTCCTGATGAAATTGTAAGATGCGAAGCTGATAACAATTACACCAACTTCTTCTTCAGCGATGGAGATCAGTTGCTGATTTCAAAATCATTAAAAGAATATTCCGATCTGCTTAAACCGCAGGGTTTCGTACGTGCACACCAAAGCCATCTTGTAAACCCAAAATTTGTTAAGAGCTGGTTAAAAGAAGATGGCGGAACGCTGCTCATGGATAATGGTGATAAAATTCCGGTAAGTAAACCAAATAGGGAAATGGTAAAGGAAATGTTGGGGAAGTAGCAGTAAAAACCTCGCAGGTTTTTGAAACCTGCGAGGTTTAAACATTACATTTTTGTACTTTTGCGGCTATGTCAGTTATTAAACCCTCATTAGCAAAAGGAACCCGCGATTTTTCTCCTGTAGAAATGGTAAAACGCAATTTTATTTATGATACCATTAAAACGGTTTTCATGAAATATGGTTACGCCGAAATACAGACGCCAAGTTTCGAAAATCTTTCTACCCTAACCGGAAAGTACGGCGATGAAGGCGATAAACTGATTTTTAAAATTTTAAATAGCGGCGAATTTCTTAAAGATCCAAAAAAGAAAGCTTTTGATTTCGCCGATGAAGATAACAGCAATAAACTGATCCCCTTAATTTCTGAGAAAGCTCTGCGCTACGATTTAACTGTACCTTTTGCCCGTTACGTGGTAATGCACCAGCACGAAATTACCTTGCCTTTTAAACGTTTTCAGGTGCAGCCCGTTTGGCGTGCTGATCGTCCGCAAAAAGGTCGGTACCGCGAGTTTTATCAGTGCGATGTAGATGTGGTAGGATCAGAAAGTTTATTGAACGAAGCCGAATTTATTCTGATCTACAACGAAGCTTTGAGCAAACTGGGCTTAAAAGATTTCAGTATCAAAATCAACAACCGGAAAATTCTATCGGGCATTGCCGAAATTATTGGTAAGCCAGATTTAATTATCGATATGACTGTGGCCATTGATAAACTGGATAAAATCGGTTTAGATGGTGTGAGTAAAGAACTATTGGAGCGCGGTTTTGCAGAAGCTGACCTGGAAAAACTCCGCCCCGTAATTTTACTCGAAGGAACCAACGAAGAAAAACTTGCCAGTTTGAAAGAAGTTTTAGCACAATCGGAAACAGGTTTAAAAGGCGTTGCCGAAATTGAACAGGTTTTTGACTATGTAGAAAGCCTCATTTCTTACGCGTTGCCATTAACCGCCAAATTAGAACTCGATATCACCTTAGCGCGTGGTTTAAACTATTATACCGGCTGTATTTTCGAAGTAAAAACCAACGAGGTTGCCATGGGCAGCATTGGTGGTGGTGGGCGTTATGATGATTTAACCGGTATGTTCGGGTTAAAAGACTTAACCGGCGTGGGGGTTTCTTTCGGTGCCGACCGCATTTACGACGTATTGGAAGAACTTAATCTTTTTCCTGCCTCTGCAGAAGTGGGAACAAAGGTATTGATCAGTAATTTTGATGCGGAAGCCGAAAAATATGCTTTGCCAATTGTTCAGCAGTTCAGAAATGCAGGTATATCAGCAGAATTGTATCCAAGTTCGGCAAAACTTAAAAAACAGATGGCTTATGCCGATGCAAAAAAAATACCTTATGTAGTTTTAATTGGTGGCGATGAAATTACCAGTGGCGAACTTACTTTAAAAGATATGCAGAGCGGCGAGCAGAAAAAGCTGACTGTTTTAGGGATTTTAGAGTTGTTGAAGTAGCTTTCGCATTTTTACCGCAAAGCACTTAAAGGGTTTCGCTAAGAAACGCTGAGTGTTAATGGGCGCCTGGCCTTGCGATCTTTGCGTTTTACTTCTTTTTCTTTGCGGTTAAACTAACCTGGTAATTCGCATTCTCGTATTCTTGATAAAATTATCATATTTTTGATTAGGAACTGTTGATTAGTAATCATTCTCTCATTCAATCAATCATTCATTCAAAATTCAATCCTTATCTAATATGGAAAAATCAAAACAGAAAGAAATCAAGGATGTAGAATACAGATTGAAATCGATATTTGGTGGTTCGATAGGTAATCTGGTCGAATGGTATGATTGGTATACCTACTCTGCTTTTGCACTTTATTTTTCACCTGCATTTTTCCCCAACAGTAATCCAACTGCACAGTTATTAAATAGCGCAGGCATTTTTGCCGTGGGGTTTTTAATGCGTCCCATTGGTGGATGGTTATTTGGCAGCATTGCTGATAAACTGGGGCGTAAGCGATCCATGACAATTTCTGTACTGATTATGGCCATCGGATCATTGATTATCGGTTTAACACCAGGATACAAACAGATCGGAATCGCGGCCCCCCTGTTGCTTGTATTTGCACGATTGATACAGGGACTGAGTACAGGTGGCGAATATGGTACCTCGGCTACTTACCTCAGCGAAATGGCCACCAAAAAACACCGTGGTTTTTATTCCAGCTTTCAATATGTAACGTTAATTGGCGGGCAATTATTGGCTTTGGGCATTCAGCTTATTTTACAGAATTGGTTGCTCACTCCGGCCGAACTACATGCCTGGGGCTGGCGCATACCCTTTTTTATCGGTGCCATACTTTCTTTTATTGCGCTGTACCTGCGGAGGCACATCGACGAAACCGCTGCTTTTAAAAATAAAAATTCGGAAGATAAAAAAGGCGGCATTGCGGTATTATTGAAATATCCGAAAGAGGTTTTTACGGTTGTAGGTTTAACTTTAGGCGGAACCATTGCCTTTTACACTTTTAGCACTTACATGCAGAAATTCCTCGTAAATACCGTTCACCTGAGTAAAGAAACTTCAACAACCTTATCATTTATCTCATTGCTGGTTTTCGCGATTATGCAGCCTTTATTCGGTTTGTTATCTGATAAAATTGGCCGGAAACCCTTGTTGATCGGTTTTGGCGTTTTAGGAAGTTTATGTACTTATCCAATATTAACCGGTTTAGCGGGAGAGACCAATACAACCATTATATTTTTATTGATGATCAGTGCTTTGATCATTGTAAGCGGATACACCAGTATTAATGCGGTAGTTAAGGCCGAATTGTTTCCTGCCGAAATCAGGGCGCTGGGGGTTGGCCTACCTTATGCATTAACCGTTGCCATTTTCGGCGGAACAGCAGAATATTTTGCGCTCTGGTTTAAAAACATCGGGCACGAAAGTTATTTCTATTGGTACGTAACCGGATGTATCTTAATCTCGTTGATTTTATACACCACCATGAAAGATACCAAGCACCATTCGAAAATTGAGGATTAGGTTTTAGATCCTTTTCCTAATGAGATCGTCATGCTGAATTTATTTCAGCATCTTCCACGCAAAATGGACCCTGAAATAAATTCAGGGTGACGGCACCCATTAAGCTACTTTGCATAGGTAATGTTTTGGATGGTATCATCTTAGATTCTTTAATTTTAAAATATTGCAAAGATGTTCGCGGAAAATTGAAAGGCACATTAACCTCTCCATGTTGATCCGTGCCTCCGTGGCAAACTTATGCCCCTCGTATTTGGTTAGTAAATATAACCCAACAGAATAATCAAATTTTATATATTTACCATTATGCAAAATCTGCCTCCTTTAGCCGAACGTATGCGCCCTCAGAACCTCGATGAATATGTTGGTCAACAACATTTGGTAGGAGCGGGTGCGGTATTACGTAAAGCCATTGAGAGCGGTCAATTGCCCTCCATGATTTTCTGGGGACCCCCTGGGGTCGGTAAAACCACTTTAGCCTATATCATTTCGCAGGCGCTGGATCGGCCTTTTTTTAACCTAAGCGCCATTAACAGTGGTGTAAAAGATATCCGCGAGGTAATCGATCGTGCGGCACAGCTTAAAGATAGCTTTTTGGGACTGCCAATTCTGTTTATCGACGAGATCCACCGCTTTAGTAAATCGCAACAGGATAGTTTGCTGGGTGCGGTAGAGAGAGGTCTGGTTACCTTAATCGGCGCTACTACCGAAAATCCATCTTTCGAGGTCATTTCCGCTTTGCTTTCCCGCTGTCAGGTTTATATTTTAAAATCTTTAACCGAAGAGGAATTAGCAGGTTTGTTGCAAACGGCCATTAAAAAAGATGCAATCCTCTCCGAAAAAAAGATCACCATCAAAGAACACGAAGCATTGATCCGTTTATCGGGTGGCGATGCACGTAAATTGTTAAATGTGCTCGAAATTGCCATCAACGGTATCGGTGGCAATAAAATGGTGCTTACCAACGAGAATGTACTGGCGCATGCCCAACAGAACCTGGCCTTATACGATAAAGCAGGCGAGCAACATTACGATATCATTTCGGCTTTTATTAAATCCATCCGTGGCAGCGATCCGAATGCAGCCGTTTATTGGCTGGCACGGATGATAGAAGGGGGGGAAGACCCGCTGTTTATTGCCCGCAGGTTGCTGATTTTATCTTCAGAAGATATCGGCAATGCCAACCCAAATGCACTTTTATTGGCCAACAACTGTTTTACCGCAGTAAACGTAATCGGCTACCCCGAAGCTCGGATTATTTTATCACAATGTGTAACTTATCTGGCCAGTTCGCCCAAAAGTAATGCCTCTTACGAAGCCATTAACAAAGCGCAGGCTTTGGTTAAACAGACCGGAAATCTGCCGGTTCCCTTGCATATCCGCAATGCGCCAACCAAACTAATGAAAAATATCGGTTACGGAAAAGATTACCAGTATTCGCACGGGTATGAAGGTAATTTCTCGCCGCAGGAATATTTTCCCGAAGAATTAAGCGGCACGAAACTCTACGATCCGGGCAAAAATGCGGCAGAAGAGAAGCTGCGCGAAAAGCTAAGACAGAACTGGAAAGACAAATACAAATATTAGTGTAACATTTTTTACCGAATGCATACTAATATATAAATTGACTAAATCAAACACCTAAACTTAATATGCTGAGTACTTTTTTAAGCCATCAAAGAAAATCTTTTTGGCGTTCGCGGAACAGGGGCAGTAGTATTGCCGGCCAGATTGTTCTGGGGTTCTTTATGCTCTATTTTTTTGTGCTGGCAATTGGTGCCGGCTTAAGTATGGCTCATTTGTTAAACTATTTTTTTCCCGGTCAGGATGTAATTAAAAGTTTTAACGGCATCATTCTCTACTATTTTGCATTCGATTTTATTATGCGCTTACAGTTTCAGGAACTGCCAACCTTAAGCATTATCCCTTACCTGCATTTAAGAATCTCGAGGAGTAAAATTATCAAGTTTTTAAATGTTAAGGCGCTTTTTTCCGCATTCAATATTTGGCCGTTTTTTATCTTCCTGCCTTTCTGTTTTATTAAAATTGCCCCTGCTTTTGGCGCCATAACCACGTTAATGTATATCGTTTCGATATTCTCTATCATGGTTTTCAATAACTACCTGGTACTGTACATCAAGCGTAAATCGATAACCAATACCCTATATACTTTTATCGGTATGCTTGTTATTGCCGCATTTGCCGCTTTAGAATATTACAAGGTGATTTCGATCATGGCCGGATCCGATTTTGTATTCAGGGCCATTGTTGCTCAACCCGTATATGCTTTTGCATTTACCCTGGCAGCCATTGCTATATTTTATATTAACTCCGGTTTCCTCCGTAAAAATTTATATGTAGAGGAACTGAGTAAAAAACAGGAGAAAAAGGGCAGTACCGATTATGCTTTTCTTAACCGTTTTGGTAAGGTTGGCGAACTGGCCGCATTAGAACTGAAATTAATCCTCCGTCATAAACGCCCACGTTCGGCGGTCATCATGGGTTTCTTTTTCCTCTTTTATGGATTTGCTTTTTACAAACAGGAACCAATTAGCAGAGACGCTTTTGGCCAGATGATGTTCGGAGCCATATTTATGACAGGTATATCTATTATCATTTATGGTCAGTTTATGTTCGCCTGGCAAAGTGCCCATTTTGATGGGATATTGGCCAATAAAATTGATTTTAAAGACTTTATTAAAGCAAAATTCCTGCTTTTTACCATTGGCTGTACCATTATTACCCTATTGGCAAGTTTTTATGGCTTTAAGAGCCCAAAGCTATTGCTGTTGCATTTAGCCGCTTATTTATACAATATCGGTTTTGGAACCGTAGTAGTGCTTTACCTGGCTACTTTAAATTATAAACGATTGGATATTACCAAAGCTGCCAGTTTTAACTATCAGGGAACCGGTGCCACACAATGGCTGTTGATGTTCCCTTATGCACTTACACCCATTTTAATGTATGTACCCTTCGGCATATTGAATAAACCTTACTGGGGCCTGGCCGTTGTGGGTATATTCGGTTTAATCATGCTTCTGTTAAGGGGTTTCTGGGTAAATTACATTGCAAAACGACTTGAAAAACAACGATATAAAATAGCCGAAGGCTTTAGAGAATAATTATGATTTTAGAAGTTAAGAAATTACAGAAAGTTTATGGCGATAAAACCGTTGTAAACATCGAAGATCTACAGATTGCTGCCGGCGAAACCGTAGGACTGGTGGGGAATAACGGTGCAGGTAAAACCACTTTCTTCCGTATGCTTTTAGATTTGATCCGCCCAACAACTGGCGAGGTTTTATCAAAAGGTGAAAACGTAATGCAGAACGATAACTGGAAAAATTATACAGCATCGTTTTTGGACGAAGGTTTCCTGATCGATTATTTAACCCCCGAAGAATATTTCATTTTTATAGGCAGTTTACACAACCTAAGCGTAGCTGATGTTTCTGCTTACCTGAGCCAATATGGTGAGTTTTTTAACGGCGAGATTTTGAACAGCGGGAAATATATCCGCGATTTCAGTAAAGGCAACCAGGTTAAAGTGGGCATTGCTGCGGCATTGATGCAAAAGCCCGAAATTTTAATTTTGGACGAACCTTTTGCCAACCTCGATCCAACTACGCAGATCCGTTTAAAGAAGCTATTAAAAGAACAGGCAGGCAACATGACTACTTTTATCTCCAGTCACGATTTAAACCACGTTACCGACGTATGCAGCCGCATTGTTCTGGTAGAAAAAGGTAAAGTGATCAAAGATTTTAAAACAGACGAAAATACACTGAAAGAATTGGAGAGTTATTTCTCCGCTTAGTTTTTGTACTAAGAATGATACATTATCTCAGAGTCCCGACCAGTCGGGACTCTTTTTTTGCCATTACGATTAATATTTGTAGTCAAAATTGGTCAAAATGGGCATAAAATAGGGTTCAGGTAGTTTTTGGCATTGTGTTTGAATGTGTCGGGTAGAAATTATAAATCTAGCATATCATGAGTATTTCAAAAGTAAGAATAGCGACATTAAGTATAGGGTTGGCAGTAGGATCGATGGCATTCCAAAGTTGTGATAGTTTAACTAAAACACAAAAAGGAGCTGGTATTGGTGCTGCAGCAGGTGGTGTAATCGGCGCATTAATCGGTAAAAAAGCCGGTAATACAGCAGTTGGTGCATTAATTGGTGGTGCTATCGGCGGTACAGCAGGTGCATTTATCGGTCGTAGAATGGACAGGCAAGCTGCCGAAATCCAGAAAGCTATTCCTAATGCTGAAGTAATCCGTGAAGGCGAAGGTATTATTGTGAAATTCGATAGCGGTATTTTATTCGATTTCGATAAAACGGCTTTAAAAGATGCTGCTAAAGCAAACGTACAAAGTTTAGCTTCTTCATTAAATCAATATCCTGATACAGATATCAAAATTATCGGTCATACCGATAGCCGAGGTACTGAGCAATATAACATGGGCCTATCAGAAAGAAGAGCAGCTGCCGTTAAAGCTTATGCCGTTTCTCAGGGTGTACCCGCAAGCAGGTTGGTTACCATTGGTAAAGGTTTTGCCGAGCCAATTGCTGATAACGAA
>NZ_DJDT01000258.1 GCF_002432345.1 Pedobacter sp. UBA5917 | reverse complement strand
AAAAAGATTTAATACAAAAAAGGTCTTAGCGAGACGCTAAGACCAGTAGGCTTTCGCAAGTGGTTCGTGGGGACACGAACCACGCGGCGCGGTATTTTTATTATTTAAGGATTAATGCTGGTTTCCGCTTCCATCGGTTTGGTAAGCACCGATATCGCTTCCCGGCGGGGTAATAATGGCTCCAAATGTTCCGGTGGTTTTTACAACGGCCATTGGTGTAAAATCTGTTCTGGCTTTATTGTGTCCGGGCGAATTGGCCTGTAAACCAAAGTTAGATGTTCCAACAGTGGTAATGTAAGCCGGCATCAGCGAAGCCGTTATCGGCCCAGGGTTTGCAGCATAATCGTACTGATCGGGATTGTAACTGAAGAACAAAGGATTTTTATCTTTAACAGTTGTACTTTTAATATCCGCCGATTGTGCCTTTGCAACACCATCGCTAGCTAAAAACTGCGCCAATATTCCCGGAGTACTTCCGTAATAGTATTGGTTATTGTATTTAATGTTTACCAGATCGGCATCGGTAGTCATCCTTAATCCAAAACGGCAGTTCGAAATGAGGTTGTTGTAAATTAAACCCCTTGCTCCCTGTTCGTAATTGATCGATCCACCACGGCCTGTTTTGGTTTGGCGGAAACCACAATTGGTCATGGTGTTATTGTACATGTTTACATTACACTGTATGGTTGTACCACCTGAGTTGGATGCTTTAAGTGCATTGGTTGCCGAACCGATAAGCATGTTATAACCTAAATCGCCAACTGTTCCACTTTTCATATTAAAACATTCCCCCCCTGCTTTACCGCAAAGTTCGAAGGTATTCCTCATGATCGAGATTTTACCGCCAACGGTTCTGATCCCATCGTCGGCACTACCGAAAACCCAGCTATCTTCCAGAATGAAATCCTTTTCGATATTGGCAAAATAAATGGCATAACGTGCATCACCATCTTTATAAATAGCGGCATCATTACCGTATGATGCTGCCCCGGCAAATTCAATGTGCGTCCATTTAATAATTACATCGCCACCTTTTGGGGTTGGCTTTGCTGCTGTAACCGGTGCCGGGCTGGCCAAAATACCACCCCAACTTCCTTTAAATACATTGTCGTATTTTGCTGTATTGGCTTCAGCATGATAAGTTGCTGCATTTTGTACCGTTATAAAATTCGGTTTTTCTTTGGTTCCCAAACTGATAAAAGTACCATGAACAGTAATTTGAGGTGCTTTATCTTTGGTGCCATCACCCACGGCGATTAAAGTAACCCCGTTTTGCATCAATAAGGTATCGCCATCGTTTACGGTAATATCTTTATCAAAATAATAGGTTTTTCCGGCCTGCATGGTGCCTTTGATACTTCCACCGGGAAGGTTTTCGGAAGTAATTAAAGATCCCGATTGGATAACAGGAACCGAAAGGGTTAAAATTTCATCTTTATGACATGAAGCCAGTAAAATTACCAATCCGAAAATGGATACTGATTTTAAAATATTTTTCATGATCTTATAATTTATAGCGTAAGCCCAATAAATAAAATTGTTTGTACTCATCTTTACGGATAAAAACGTTCTCTCCAACTGTCTGATTAGCCACGTCCTGATTAACAGTAGCAGTAGTTACCTGATAAGGCCTTCTGATTTCCAGTTCCGACGGTGTATTTAAGAGGTTGTTGATCTTGATGTAAGCAGAGAAATGTTTCGATATTTTCTTTTCAGCCGAAAGATCCAGGGTAATGGTTCCTTTTTGCCAGATATCATTATCAAGATAAGGTGATACGGTGTAAATCCTCGGACCTGTGTAAACCGCCGCTAATTGCGCATCTAAGCCTGAAACGGGATCTTTAAACAATAATGATAAGTTACCGATGTGTTTAGACTGGCCCTGTAACGGACGGGTTTGCTCTTCGGTACGCTGTGTTAAAGAAGTGGTTGCTGCATCTCTGTATAACACCGTTTTGGTGGTAGTAATTTTAGAATCGGTAAAAGTATAGTTGGCACGGAAACCAATTTTGCTGATGTATTTGGTAAAATCCATCTCAAAACCATAGTTAGAGGCATTACCAAAGTTTGCAGCAGTATAAAACACACTGGTAGCCTGGTTTACCAAAGCAAATTCGATCGGATTTTTGATATTTTTATAGAATACACCTACCAATAGCTGATCTAACTGTTTCGGGAAAAACTCATATCTTAAATCGTAGTTATCAGAGGTAATACGCTTTAAGTTCGGGTTTCCAAGCTCCTGGTAATCTGCGTCAGGATCGCCACCTGTATGCGGGATGAGTTCGTAAAAGCCCGGACGGCTGATTGCCGAATAATAAGATAAACGTAAATTCTGTTTATCGCCTAAAAAATATTTAAAGTTTAAGCTTGGTAACAGGTCGGCATATTTTTTTGATCCTACGGCTCCAACAATCTGATTGATGTTTGCTGCCGTTTCCCAATCCTGTTGTGTATTTTCGTAACGTAAGCCACCTAAGGTCTGTAAGTTGCCAATGGTAAATTTAAACTGGGCATAACCTGCAGCAATTTTTTCCTTGAAATTGTAATTTAACGGATCGTTTGGCGAACCACCAACGGTTTGCACCATAAAAGTATTATTGTTGATATCGCCATCGTAAACCTGTGTAGTACTACCCGATAATTTCAACGAGTAATCGTCGTAACTGCTGGTTCTGGTTTTATCACGGTACATCCCGCCTACACTAAATTCAACTTTGGTATCGCCGATTTTTGGTTTGTAGATAAAGTTTAAATAAGCTGTTTTATCCTCGTCGGCATTTTTTGCCCAAACATGCGATTGTGCCGCACCGGTTGAGTTAAAAAGAGCGGGATTCTGTGTCGACCCGATTTTGTTGCCATTTCCGTCCAGTACAGCCGTACGTCCGGTAACGATGTTCAATGAAGCCCTATCCGGTTCGTTTGCATCCGCTTTAGCATATACCAAAGACCAGTTCATGTCGAGGTGATCGGCCAGTTCGTGTTCACCATGTAAATTGGTGCTAAAAATCTGTTGCACCATGCGGCTACTTCTATAGGTATTACTTACCCGGCCTGTACCTGCACCAACCCTACCCAAATTTAAGGTAGTATCGCTCTGAAAACGGAATTGATTCTGGGCAAGGTTCATGTAAGAGGCATAAAAATCTATTTTATGATCTTTGTTAAATTTATAATCCAGCTTGGCATGTACTCCTGTACGCTCCTGTTGAATGCTGTAATTACGGCTGATTACACTTTTTAAAGCAGGTTCGTTAGTGGCACGGTCTACATCGGTATCGTAAAAAATGGTGCTTGTTCCTTTAAAGGTATTCTGATAGCTCAAGGCGGCCAAAGCACCAAATTTCTTATTTGCCGAACGCCCTCCAACACTTACTCCAAAAATAGATGAAACAGGGTTGTTCTTGCCTTTATAATTAAAACGGCCGTTAGAAAAATCGCCGATGGTTGCCGAGTAACTGTTGCCATTGGCAATACGTGGTGAAGATTTTGCACTTCCACCGTGGTCAAAAGCCGTAAATTCGTTAGGACCGATAAAAGTACCAGCCATACCCAAAGCCGCATTGGCACGGATGGTTAAACGATCTGGAGCATCCTTTAAAACCAGGTTAATTCCGCCACCAATAGCATCGCCTTCCAGATTTGGGGTTAATGATTTATAAACCTCCATCCTATCTACGATATCGGCCGGAAAAATATCCAATGGCACATAACGGTTTTTGTTATCCGGACTTGGGATTTTTACACCGTTAACCAAAGTGTAGTTGTAGCGTTTATCCATACCACGAATAATGGCATACTGGCCTTCGCCGTTGTTACTTCTTTCGATGGATACGCCAGAAACCCTTTGGGTTACGTTGGCAATGGTTAAATCAGGGGAAATTTCGATTGCTCTTGCCGAAACAGCATTTAATACCTGATCGGACTTACGCTCGATAGAACGCGATTTGTAATCACTTCCTTCATCCGATTTGCCTGAAACTTTAACTTCTTCCAAACTGCTCGATTTGCTTTCGATCTGAAGTGAAATAATCTTTAGCTCTCCGGCTTTAAGCTCGAAATCTTTGTCTTCGTCTTTGTAAGCTATGAATTTAGCTTCTACCTCATATTTTCCGGCCGGAACGTTTTTAAAAACATAACTACCATCAAGGCCGGTGCTTACGGCCACTTTAAAGGTCTTTTTTTCGTTTTTAAGCGTTACCGTTGCGCCTATTAAAGTTTCTTTTGAATCTTTATCGGTTACAATACCCCGCACTGTACCATTGTTCTGGGCAAGTGCAACGAGGCATAAAATCACATTAAAAAGTGTAAGTAAGAGTTTCTTCATACAGGGGTTTTATTTACCCGCAAAGGAACTCTTCGAACTTTAACACTAACACCTAAACAGATTAAGTTTATGTTAATTATTTATAGTGATTTTATTAAGGAATCTGCATCCTGATGACGATTACTTTAACTTGAGTAAATACTCGTGCGGATTATCCTGCAGGCCTAAATTCAAGGATTTCAGCTTTTTGATGTAATGCTCCCTAACTGTTGAATAGCTGTAATACGGAAAGGTTTTAGTGCTTAAGCCGTTAATGGCCACTTCTTTTTCGTTCAATAAAAATTTTACCAGATAATTTCTGTTCGATGGGTTATAATAAAAAATCCACTGGATGTTGGCACTAAAAGGGATTACATTTTCAGCTTTCCAAACCTGCTCGAAGGTTAAAATGTTATTGGTGGCCTCCGCTGCTCCATGAATACCCATTATAGCCGCAAAAGGCGCAATGGTTTCGGCATGGGCAAAACGCAGATCAGCAACAACCGGTTTCATTTTCAGGTAAATATCGGTGGTATTGATAAAATCGGCCAGCAAAGGTGCTGCCACCCGCACCTGTATGCCGTTGTTGTTTAAGCCAGGGGCTTTCTTCAAAAAGTCTTCGGCATTACCTAAAGCATTTAATGCATCCAGATCGGCAGCAGTAAAATAGGCTTTGAAATTAAGGTCTTTTATGGTTAAACCAACGGCTTTAATTTCGGCAGTTACGGCGTTAAGAATGGTATAAAATCCATAAACATCTTCTACAAAGTTAATTTTATCGGTCTGGTTCAACTTTGCCAGATAAGCAGTTTTAAAGAATTTTACAGCAAAACGGTTGGCAATATCATCCAGTTTTTTGGCCCTGGCCAGTTTTTGATAAGCAGCTATCCAGTTACCGTTTTCTTTAAATTCATCGTAGGTTTTAGAAAAATCGTAGAAACGGAGGTGGTCATCATCGGCATAATTAAAGGTAACGCGCTGCGTTAAAGGAGCAGATTTGATTTTCAAACCTTCCAAAAAAGCTTCAGCACTTTCTTTCGTCCTTCCTTTTTTGGTGGTCGCAACCAGCACCTGATTGTCAATGGTAAAAACATTTTTCTGGTTGGCAAACATTCTTTCGGCAATTCCCTTTAGTTCATTTGCACCACTTTGGGAAATGGAAGCCACATGATTTTCTTCTTCTTTACCCAGGTTGATGATGATCTGTTTTAAATCTTTACCGGATTGTGTGAGTTCGTTTAAACTATCAGCTTTTGATATGGTTGCATAGGCATAAGATAGTTTAATATCTTTTGTTAAATGCCTTGCACCATGCCTGCCCACAAAATTGATATAAACCGCTTTATAGCCATTTGGTACAGGTGTAAGTTTGGTTTGTTTGGGCAGATATAGTGTTTTTGTTCCCAGCAATGCGGTTGATGGCGTTTGCGCAAAAGCAAAATATGGAAGCAGTAAAAGCAGGTAAAATAGTTTTTTTCTCATCATAATTGAGCGCAAATTTAGCTTTCCAATATTAAGATTAAGTTAAGGAATTATGTTTGACGGAAAATGTAAGATGGAATATAGTCGGAGGTCGGATGTCCGAAAGTCCGAAGTTTGGTTACAAATGAGGTAGCTCCACGGCTTTGCGTACTTCGCGCCCTTTGCGGTAAAAAAATTGCCACGGAGGCACGGAAAACACAGAGAACTAATGCATGTGAGACTTAAATTATCATGGAAAATGTAAAATGGGTGATGGAAAATAGTTGGAGGTAAGATGTCCGAAAGTCGGATGTTTGGTTGCATATTTTTCAATACGTCACCCCGAATTTATTTCAGGGTCTTTACAGAAACCCGCTTACGCTCGTTTCTAACGAGCGTATAAATAGCCTGACGATTTCATCGTCAATGTAATTATAAGAGAAGTTAACTCAAGTGGGAGACACGAACCATGAAGGCTAAGACACGAATCACGGAATTGGGGCTTTATAGCACGATAGATCCTGAAATAAATTCAGGATGACGATCGCATTTTGACACCACTTTTTTAAAATTAAGATTGCGCAACAACATCCATCGCTACGCAATCATTAACTAACCAAATAAATGTAATGCTGCAGATCAGCTAACCGAACTGATCAATAGCAGCTTAAGCTAAATTTTGGACATCCTAAAAACCAAAATCAAATAGCATTTACATTTAAATCTTTAATTGAAATCCCAACTGATGTTATCTTTAATGGTTTTGCCATCTTTTACCACAATGGTTTCAATTGTATTTTTTCCTTTTTTCAGGCTAATATTTTCGAATTTATATAGCACGTTACCATCAACCAGTTTAGGTTCGGCACTTACTTTCTTTCCATTTAACAAAAGTTTTGGAGCGCCGATGTTGGAATAAACCGTTACCTGTGTATCTTGATGCTTGCGCACTTTCGCTCTTCTTTCAGTTAAATACAGTACAGGTTCTTTACTCCAGTTTGCCTTGTACCAATAAAAGGCATCTTTCCTGATTTTACGGTCGAAGGTTACCAAACCTTTCATGTTACGTGCAGGCATGCTGCCACGGTTCCACATTGGCGTAGCAAAATCGAACATATTCCATACATAAGAAGCCAGTATATAAGGATGTTTGGCAATAATAGGCCACTGTATTTCGTGGGTTTTCGTTTCGTAAGTTTCCGGATAATCGGGCAAAGTATAATTGTAGGTATCTTTTAAATCGGCCTGCTCCTGCTGATGTAAAATATTGCCATCGGCACCATATTCGGATAACACCACCTTATTGTTAGGATATTTCGTTTCGAGGTCTGTTGCCCATTTATCCAAAGCCCCAATTTTACCCTCATACCAGCCATAATAACGGTTCATGCCCTGTACATCAGCGCTAAGGTTAGTTGGGCGGTCCATTTCGCCGTAACCACTTACAGTAATGGTGTAACGATCGGGATCTAATTGTTTGGCTAGATCGTTTAAGTCGCGGCTAAGTACCGCAGGGAAATCAGCAGGTGTTTTGCCATACACTTCGTTATGTAATCCCCATAAATAAATGGATGGGTGGTTGTAATTCTGCTTGATCAGTTCTATCAATTGCTGTTTTGCGTTTTCGCCCTCTTCGCCGGTATAGGTATTTACAAAAGGGATTTCTGCTGAAATAATAAACCCCATGCTGTCGCAGGCTGAATAAAGGTATTCGGATTGCTGATAGTGGGCCAAACGGATAGTGGTTGCGCCCATTTCTTTAATCAGATCGAGATCTTCTTTATGCTGCGCATTGCTTAATGCACTACCATATTGCCACCTATCCTGATGTCTGGAAACACCATACATATTATAACGTTTGCCGTTAAGCATCATGCCCTTTCCGGCTACCAGTTCGAACTTACGGATACCCAATGGCTGCGAAACTTCATCAATTACCTGGTTATCTTTAATGATCTGCGTTGTTACTTTGTAGAGATATGGATTATTGAAACCATCCCAAAGTGTTGGATTTTGAACTACCAGCTGCTGAACATAAGCTTGCCTGCCCTGGGTATTAACATTATAATTTTCGGTTTGCTGCGCCACATCTTTGCCAGCCTTATCGTAAATGGTGGTTTTGATCGATACATCGGTTGCGGCAGCCAATTTGTTTTCAACTTTCACTTCTACTGCAATGTCGGCCGATTTTTCGGAAACATTTTTCTGAGAAATATAAATTCCCGGCGAGGCATAATCGGTAGTGGTGATATTGAATTTATTTGTGGCAATGAGTTCAACCGGGCGATAAATACCTCCATAAATCCCAAAAAGGAAATGGTTTACAGGAATAATATCCCTTTTTGCTGTATTATTGGCCTTAACTATAACGGTATTGCTTTTACCAATAACCACTGCATAACTAATATCGACACAGAAAGCGCTGTACGCTCCTTTGTGTTTGCCCACCAGTTTATTGTTTACATAAACCTCGGCGGTTTGACCTACACCTTCAAATTTCAGGAATAGGCGTTTATCTTTATAATCGTTACCAAACACAAAATCCTTTTTGTAAATGCCTTCGCCTTCATAAAAGTTTTTGGTCGTTTGCATATCAACCGCATTCCAGGTGTGCGGAAGGGTAACTTTTTCCCATTTTGTGGTTGCACTATCTTTTGTTTTTTTGAACGACCAATCGGCATTAAAAGGCAAAGTGATCCTGGCCTGTTGTTGGGCCGATGCAAGGCCAACCGTAAAGGCAAACAGGGCAATTAAAAGTGATTTTCTAAATCTGGAGCTATCTATCTTCATTCTGCTATATAAAATTGAGGTTTGTTTTACCTCTGCTTGTTTTAATTGTTTTTTATAATCCATCGTCCTCGTTGTAACGAGGATGCAAGAGAATGGCGATTTTATCGCCGCTAAACTAATGCTCACCCTGCATTACAAATGCAGACCTCGCTAATCCTCGTTGCAAACGAGGACTATCTTACATCTTTGCATCCATCAGTTTCGCTGATTTTGCTTTAGGTGCAACCAGTTTCATTTTGATCACAAATGCCCTGTCCGGTTGAAAATCTTTAGGCAGCGTTACATCGTAATAAGTATTTTTATCAAGATCAAGCCCAATATCAGACTGTTTTAAGGATAAATCTCTCTTATTGAGTAATAAAGAAGCGTTTCCAGGAACCTGTGTGGCATTTTTTGGAACTGCAATGCGTACAATGCCATTTACAGGCCTGTTGAATACGGTTAAATACAGGTTATCATCCTTTTGCGTAAAATAACCTAATTTTGAAGGTGTTAATGCAGCATGGCGCACGCCATACACCGCTTCGGCATTCTGTTTTACCCATTCGCCAATCTCTTTTGCCAGCTTATCTTCTTCAGGATGCATATTCCCATTACCGTCCGGACCAAAATTCAATACAAAATTGCCGTTCATTGATACTGAATGCATTAACATATCCAATAAATCATCAGTGGTTTTGGTGTAAATGCCCGACCAATCTTTCATATAACCCCAACCATTTGGTGGAATGGTCATTACCGCATCCCAATCGTTACCATTTAACCATTCGAATTCGGCAGGTAGTTTTCGCTCCCAACCCTGCTCATAATCGCCAAGGATATTTCCGTTGGAATCAAAATGGCGCGAGCCATGCTCATCATTACGGAAACGCGATCCAATAATTAAACCGGGATGTTTTTCGCGGAGTTCTTTCTCCAGGTTGTAGGTAAATTCGTAAGCGCTTTTCCAAGAGGCATCCCAGGTACCATCGAACCAGAAACCTTTAATTTTAGGGTAATTATCGAGTAGCTCTAAAAGTTGGTTGCGGATGTATTGCAGAAATTCATCAAACTTTGCTTTCTCTTCATCCGTTTTTGGGGCTTTGCCCATATAATTTGGATTATTCCACTCCAAAATGGAAAAATAAAGGTATACGTCAATCCCTTCGGCAGTGTAGGCATCAACGATCTGTTTTACGATATCTTTTTTATAAGGCGATGCCGAAACATTATAACCTGAGTATTTTGTGGGCCAGAGCGCAAAACCATCGTGATGTTTAGTGGTAAAAATAACATACTTCGCGCCCATATCTTTTGCCTGTTTGGCCCAACGTTTAGCATCGAAGTTTTTCGGATTAAACTGCTTATACAGGTTATCGTAAGTGTTTGTCCAATCTTTTGGAGCAGTTGGTCCGCCCCACGAGCGGATCCATTCTGAAGCGGCTGCCCCGCCTCTAGC
>NZ_DJDT01000132.1:501-9108 GCF_002432345.1 Pedobacter sp. UBA5917 | reverse complement strand
TTTTCAGCCGGCATTTTTTGTTTCTTTTTGATGCCAAAAAGAAAGAGCCCTTCGGCGGCGGCGAGCCGAGGAAAGGCTGTGCCATAGGGCAAAAAAATCAATTAGAACCTGAGTTCAATAATTATTTATTAAAAATTGAACTTTAAAAGCTTCTAATCCAGATCAATTCGTCATGCTGAATTTATTTCAGCATCTTTTTAGCATGAAAGACCCTGAAATAAATTCAGGGTGACGACTAGATGTTAAAAATATCTTACAGGATGGCATTTAAAGGCATACTAATAATCGAACTCAGATTTTCACATTTTCAATTATCAAAGATCCTTCACTGATGTTCAGGATTGACACTTGATAGAAAAAAGTTTTTCGATTCCATCACCCTTCTTACATTTTCCATTATCAAAGATCTTTCGTTGCACCCAGGATGACACTGGAGGATGCAGGGTTTTTCCATTCCATCATCCATTTTCCCTCTTACATTTTCCATTACAACTTTATTTTATTTTTTTTCCATTCCCACCTTCGGAAAATTGCGGATTGTGCTACTACCCTTGTAAATGCACAATATTAAACTAATGTACCGATTAAAAATTTTATCCTTATTTCTACTCTTTTCAACTTCGGTTTTTGCACAACAGACGGCCTCCATAGAAGGTTATGTAGCTGATAGTACAGCAGCCATAAGTGGCGCATCAATTTCGTTAAAGGGTACAAAAGTGGGCGCAACCACTGATGCAAATGGATTTTTTAAACTATCCGCCATCAAACCTGGTCGCTATACTATTGTGGTATCTTTCGTAGGTTACCAAAAAGTGAGTCAGGAAATTACCTTGACTACCGCAAAACCACAAACTTTAAAAATAGTACTTAAACCCGATTACAGCAACCTGCAGAATGTGGAAGTAAAAGGACGGACTGCCGTAACTGAGCTTAAACAGTCTGGTTTCACCGTAAACGCGATAGATCTTAAAGCATTTCAGAACAGCAGTGCCGATCTT
Organism: Pedobacter sp. UBA5917; assembly: GCF_002432345.1. Classification (GTDB taxonomy): domain Bacteria; phylum Bacteroidota; class Bacteroidia; order Sphingobacteriales; family Sphingobacteriaceae; genus Pedobacter. Next base: position 8,110 of record NZ_DJDT01000132.1, on the reverse strand, counting down.
AATCAGATCCTTAACAAAAGTACCGGGGTTAAAGTAAGGGAGCAGGGTGGTTTAGGTGCTGATTTTAATTTTACACTCAATGGCCTATCCGGCAGGCAGATCCGCTTTTTTATAGATGGCATTCCGATGGAATCGTTTGGAAGTGCAATCGGTTTGAACAATATCCCGGTAAACCTTGCAGAACGCATTGAGGTATATAAAGGTGTGGTCCCGGTTGAGCTTGGTGCCGATGCCCTGGGTGGTGCGGTAAATATTGTTACCAATCAATCGGTATCTAAATATCTCGATGCAAGTGTAAGTTACGGTTCGTTCAATACCTTGCGGGCTGCGCTTTCGGGCAAATACAAAGACCAAAAAACAGGTCTGATATTTACTTTCAATGGTTTTCAAAACTCATCCGATAACGATTACCTCATGCGCAGCAATCCTAAATATGATGCCGCAATTAAAGTGGTCGAAAATAACGAACTCGTAGAAAAAGATGTAAAGCGTTTCCACAGTGCCTACCGTTCTACCATGGGACAGGTTGGTATCGGGCTTGCCAATAAATCGTGGGCCGACCAATTGGAATTAAACTTTCTTTATTCGGATATGTATAAGGAAATACAGACGGGCGCAAACCAGAATAAGGTGATAGGTGAGGTAACCAACCGCGAGAAGTTCTTTATGCCTTCCATTAAATACAAGAAAAGCAATTTTTTGACCAGAGGTTTAACAGCAACGCTTTTCGCTTCAACATCCATCAACAGATCTACGGTGCCCGATACGGCTAATTATGTATATTCATGGAGTGGACGTGGACGGGCGGAACCTATTTCGGGAGAACTCTACGGGATAAAAAGCATTTACCATTACCGCAATACGGCGAGCATTGCCAGGGCAAATTTTAGCTACGAAATCAATGCCAATAACAGCTTAAACCTTAATTATAATTACAGCCATTTCGCACGCCAGGCAACTGAAGATTTAGGGCTGGTTAAAACCAATACCTTTGATGAACCCAATACCATTGGCAAACAGGTTGTAGGCCTTGCTTACCAGAATAATGCGTTTAATAAAAATTTAACCACCTCTGTATTTGGTAAGTTTTATGCGATGAATGCACTGGTGCGCAATGCCGTGTTTTCGCAGAACCAAACTTATATCAAAAGCGATTCAGAAATTTCGAATAACTATTTTGGCTATGGCATTGCCAGCCGGTACCGCATCAGCAACGAAGCAGGTTTAAAAGCATCTTACGAACATGCGTACCGTTTACAGGAGGGAGATGAATTATTCGGCAATGGAATTGACGTAACATCCAATATCAAACTTAAGCCCGAAAGCAGCGATAACATCAATTTTGGCGGATATTATAACTTCAATATCAATGAAAAACACAGCGTCGGTATTGAAGGCTCTTATTTTTACAGGAACGCAAAAGATTTCATTTACTTTATTCCGAGCGGAGGTATTTATTCCGTTTACGATAACCTTGCCGGAGCAGAAATTAATGGTGTAGAACTCGAATTAAAGTACCGTTATTCAACATTATTAAATTTCAGTATTAATGGCACATATCAGAAGGCGATAAGCAAACAACTTTACGAACCAAATACTACGGTACCAGACATGACCTACGGCGACAGGGTACCAAACCAGCCCTGGTTATATGCAAATGCAAACCTTGAAATCGGTAAAAACGATATTTGGGCACCGGGAACGCGTTTGCAGCTTAGTCTTTCGAGTCAGTTTGTAAACTGGTTTTACCTCAACTGGGAAAGCAGGGGCAGCATCGAATCCAAAAACCAGATCCCTACCCAGTTTTCGCACAATGTAGCATTGGCCTACAGTATGGCAAATGGCCGTTACAACATTTCTGCAGAGGTAAATAATTTTACCAACGAGCTATTATACGACAATTTCAGGTTGCAAAAACCCGGACGCTCAGCCTTTATCAAACTTCGATATTTTATTAAATAAATACACCATCATGTTTACAACACTTAAAAAACAATCTTTATTATCTTTTGCCGCTATAGCGTTACTTGCTTTTTCGGCATGTAAAAAAAGTTCTACGCCCACAGAAGAGCCTGTTGAGAAAAATTACGGATTAGTGGTTAGTGCGGGTACACCGGCCGGAACCTATATCTTAAACACTACACAACTTGGTTCGGGTACTTTAACCACTTCCGGTAACGGAGCCGAAACTACCACGAGCGTTATTACCCAACGTGGCGAATATTTTTACGGTACAAACGATGCCGGAAACCTGATCAAATTTACTTCGAGCAACAAGGTTAATAAAGTAATCAAAGAAATCCCTTTCACACAGATCAGCTGGGCTTATTATTCGAGCTTTTTTGCATGGAAAGATGATAAAACCCTGGTGTTGTTCAGTATGAAAGAAGCATTACAGTTCGAATATGCTACACTGAATGTAGAAACCATGACTATTACGGCATCAGGAAATATCAATATTCCAAAACCTGCTACCGGATATTATTATTGGGGAAATTCTGCAGTGTTTATGGGAAATAAACTTTACATCAGCTATAACCTGACCAACGAGAAAACAAACCTTCCGTTAAATGAGGTTTATCTGGCATCGATGGATTTCCCGAACGTAAGTACGGTTGCCATTACCAAAGATACCCGTTTCAATCAACCTGCACATTACACGCTAAATTCGCCCGGAACATTTGTAGATGGCAATTACGCTTATTTTATCAATGCACCAACCATTTGGATCGCTGGCGAAACAGGAGGTTCATTTTCGATTTACCGTGTAGCCAATGGCGCAACAGCAATTGATGCAAATTACCAGTACGAACTTACCGATAGGACCAAAGAAGAGGCTACTGATTTATTTTATGTAGGAAACGGAAAAGCAATTGTTAAAATTTTCGATAAATCGCAGATTTCTACATGGCAAGATTACAGCGGAAAATATATCGCTGATTATTACCTGATCGACGTAGTAAATAAAACGAAAACAAAACTTAATGTTCCTAAAAGTACACCAAATGCTTATTCAACAAACGTATTGGTTGATGGTGATGTAGCTTATATCGGCGCATTAACCTCTGAAGGTTATTATGTTTATGCTTATAACTTAAGCTCAGGAACGGTTACCAAAGGTGCCAAACTTGATGGCGTAAGCGGATTAAGCAAATTGGTTAAATTTAAATAGTTGGTTTAAATGTTGATCAAACTACTCAAAAAATTAAATGCATGGCTTCACCTCTGGCTTGGTTTAGCCTCGGGTATTGTTGTTGTAGTGTTAGGAATTACCGGTTGCATATTGGTTTTTGAGCAGGAAATTAAAAGTTTAAGCTCTCCCTGGTTGTTTGCCGAAAAGCCGGCAGGGGGAGCGATACTTTCGCCATCTAAGATTTATCAATCAGTTAAAACCCAGTTGCCCGGCAAAGAGGTTCATTCGCTTTGGTACCATGGCGAAAACAGATCTGCTGCGGTTACCATCAATGCCGATTCTACTGTTTATGTAAATCCATATACCGCAGAAGTAATTGCACTGGTGCACCACGAAGATTTTTTCGAATTTATAGACGATGGGCACCGCAGGCTTTGGCTGCCCGATAAAATCGGTAAACAGGTAATCGGCTGGTCTACCTTTATATTCTTCATTTTATTAATCACCGGATTGATATTGTGGTGGCCAAAAAAATGGAACAAAGCGGGCAAAGATCAAAGTTTTAAAATAAAGTGGAAAGCCCGGTTTAAAAGGCTTAATTACGACCTGCACAATGTACTGGGTTTTTATTCGCTGCTTTTTGTGTTGATAATGGCCGTAACCGGATTAATTATGAGCTTTAGCTGGTTTAATAAAAGCGTTTACTGGTTAACCGGTGGTACAGGTAATCCACGCAAACAAACTACCGAAGTATTTAACGCAGCACCCGGTACCATGCTTAAAAGTGTGGATCTGGTTTGGCTAAAAGTTAGAAATACCATCGCCCTATACAATAAAGACCAGATCATTGTTTCTTTTCCGGATGAACCCGACGAGGCAATTTATGCCTGTACAGATATGATAAACGGTTATTGGAGGGATTTATATTTTAATCCATCAACGCTCCAGTTAACGAAGTCGGCCGGAAAACCACTGGCACAGCTTGCTTTTGCCGATCAGGTAAGAAAATTAAATTATAGCCTGCACGTAGGTGCATTTGCAGGTTTGCCAAGCAAAATAGTCTTCTTTTTTGCCAGTTTAATCTGCGCCAGTCTTCCCATTACCGGATTTTACATCTGGTGGGGCAAAAAGAAGAAAAAACCCAGGCGTAAAAATATCCCGATACCCTTAAAAGCTTAATTTATGTACAAATTCCCATCCTTTGCTTCAGGAAAAAGACCTGATGTTAGTATTGTATTGCCTTATGTTTTTTTACTTTTCTGCTGTTTTTTAAGCAGTAAAACTGTTTTTGCCCAATCAGATACGGCCATTAATGGTATTGTGGTGGAAGAAAATGGTAAACCTGTAGCGTTTGCCTCTGTGGCGCTTCAGGATGCAGAAGGAAAAGGCATAAAAGGAACATTAACCGATTCGTTAGGGCGTTTTTCCTTCCCGGCGTTGCAGCATGGCAAATACCGAATTAAAATTTCGAACATGGGTTATATCACACATCAAACCGATATGATCCAGCTTACTGTTGAGCACAGGATAGTGGTTTTGGGCAAATTAAAATTAATGGAAGATGCCCAGAGCCTGGGTTCCGTAAATGTTTCGGTCCAGAAAAAAGTGATTGAGCAGGGGATTGATAAAATGACCATCAATGTAGAAAACAGTATCCTTGCCGAAGGTAATACCGCTTTAGAATTGTTGCAGCGCGCACCGGGTGTTAAGGTTGATGATGAAGGTAAAATTTCTTTAAAAGGCAGGGCAGGGGTTAATGTAATGATCAACGGAAAACTTACCTATCTTTCACCTGCCGAATTAAGTGTAATGTTAAAGGGCACCAATTCGGCTTCGGTATCCAAAATAGAAATCATGGCCAACCCTTCGGCCAAATACGATGCTGCGGGCAATGCCGGTATCATTAATATTGTGATGAAGAAAAGCCAGATGAAAGGAATGAACGGCTCGGTTAGCGTAAATGGTGGCGCAGGCCGGAAAGCACGTTATGGATCGGGTTTCAGCCTCAATTATAAAAATGGCGGGCTTAATGTTTTCGGGAGTTACAATTATGCTTACCGTGGTGAAACCGAATACCTCGACTTTAGCCGCCGTTTTTACAACGATGGCGTTGTTGAAGGCAATTACGATCGCATTTCGAATCAACATACCGAAACCAACGAACCTTTAAATACCAACAATTTCCGTGTGGGCATGGATGTAGATATCGACCCGAAAAATACCATTGGATTTTTGGTAAACGGTAACGTGGGCAAGTACCTGCACGATAGTAAAACCGGAAATATTTTGCGAAACCAGGCGGGTGTTATCCAATCAGAAATGGCCACCACCAATTACGATCAGCAAAGCTGGAGCAATATTACCTATAACCTTAATTACCTGCATAAATTTAAAAAGGAAGTACGCACATTAAGCGCTGATCTCGATTTTGCCGGCAATAGCTTTACCTCAAATCTGAATTTAGATACTTATACTGCGGCAAATGCATCTACACCAGCACAAACCAGTAACCGGAAAGGATACGTTCCGGCCAAAACCAATGTTTATGTGGCCAAAGCAGATTATACCGATGAACTGGGTAAGGCCATTAAAATAGAAGGTGGTTTAAAAAGCTCTTTTATTACTTCTGATAACAATCTTGTTTATCAAAATTTAGCGGATAATGTATGGGTTTACGATCCTGCCAGCAGCAACCATTTTAAATACGAAGAGCAGATCCACGCAGGTTACCTAAACCTGAATAAAGAATTTAAAACATTTACCATACAATTAGGCTTAAGGGGCGAATATACGCACACTCTCGGCAATCAGGTAACTACTGGTTCGGTACTGAAAAGAGATTATTTCCAGCTGTTTCCCAACCTGGCACTGAATAAAAATGCAGGAGAAAATAACCAGTTTCAACTGGCATATAGCCGAAGGATACAAAGACCGGATTATGGTGATTTAAATCCTTTCAGGGTATTTAGAGACCCCCTTTTATATTACGAAGGTAATCCGTATTTAACACCGGAACTTACCCAGAATATTGTTTTAAGCCATGTTTTTAAGGGCAAATACACCACGGCTTTAAATTATAGCCGCACAACTGATGTAATTACCTGGGTTACCGGTCAGATTGATAACCTCAACACCACCTACGAACGTCCACAGAATCTGAAAAGCCTGGTGAATTACGGGCTTAGTTTTACCGGACAAACGAATTATTTCAGCTGGTGGACGGCAACCAATTTTGCCAATGTTTACAATAACGTTTACCGCGGAGGCGAAGAATCGGGTACTTTTAAAAACAGTCAGGTAAGTTTTACCGTTAATACCCAAAATTCATTTAAACTGGGTAATGGTTATAGTGCCGAGCTGAATGCTTACTTCAATTCGAAATCGGTTTATGGCATTTCGACCGAAAGATCATATCATTCCGTATCCGCAGCATTTCAGAAAAATCTCCTTAAAGATAAAGCAAGCCTTAAACTGTTGGTAAATGATATTTTCCAGTCGAGCCAGTACAAACAATTTACCCGTTACCAGAACATCGATATGAACAGCCATGTAAATGTTGATGGAAGGCGGGTGATGCTTTCTTTTTCTTATCGTTTCGGTAATCCTTTCAGCATAAAAGAACGCAGGAGCAGCAACGACGATATCCAGAATAGGATAAAAGGAGGGAGCTGAGTAAGTATCGGTCGGTTTTACGCCGACCGTAATTTTTTTGTTTTTTTAAAGCGCAAAACCTGTACACAACAATAAGTTTCTTCCCGTTTTACGCTTGTACGCTTCGCTGCCTCGTACCTCGTTGCTGCAGGGTACCGCTTCAACCGGGGCTAGGTGGGCAGGGCTGTTTTTCATTTTAACGGTTTGCAGGGGGCTGTAATTTTCTCATATTTCTCAAAACTATATCCCTTAACGCGGGTTGAAATAATAGGACCAATGGAAAGCGATATGGAAAAAAAAGATACGAAAGCACGTTTGATTAATGAGATTACCACTACAGGATTACAAACCGCGGCCGAAAAATTAGGTGCTTCGGCAAGTAAAAAACAGATCAGGAAAGGTGTTTCCAAAAACATCAGTTTAATAGATGAGTTGTTGCGCATTGCCTTAATTAAAAGCAAAGATCCATCAAAACGGGATCAAAGGAACATAGAGTTTTTAGGTTTGGGCGTTATTGCTGCGCATGCTTTTTACCGTGGCTTTAAAAAGAAGAAACGCCTGTTGATTTTTGAAGGTATTTTCTTAACCGCAGCACTTGGAGGAGTGTTACTGGCCACGCAGCTTAAAACAGTGAAAAGGCAGATAGTTTAATGTTGTGACTAAAAGAAGGACTTTATTGTTAAGATGGTTTAATTGCAATATTGTTCGATTGTTGGGAATACAAAGTTAGTCGGGATTACAAATCCCGACTGACAATAGGGTCTTCATTTCGACCGCATTGGAGAAATGTATATGTTAAATTGTATAGATTTCTCCATTACGCTG
>NZ_DJDT01000132.1:0-339 GCF_002432345.1 Pedobacter sp. UBA5917 | reverse complement strand
CTGCGCTTCAGTCGAAATGACGTTATGGCGGGAATTAATCCCGACTAACATTGATTTTTACACCAACAACGAACCACCATCAACATAAATTACCTGTCCGGTGGCGTATTGTTGTTTCATGTTGTATAAGAAAGTTTGTGCAATATCGCTGGCTTCCCCTACACGTTTTACCGGCAGGCTTTCGCCCACACCAGTGTACAGGTTATTCCTGTCTTCTTCGCTCATGCTGTTCCATAAATTGGTTTTAACTACACCCGGTGCTACCAGATTTACCCTTGTTGGGGCCAGTTCTACCGCCATTGCACGGGTGAAACCTTCCATCGCGGCACAAATACTGGC
>NZ_DJDT01000201.1 GCF_002432345.1 Pedobacter sp. UBA5917 | reverse complement strand
AGTACCTGGTATCCAATTACGATAAATACTGGAGCACCAACGATTATGGCTGGAGTTATAGCGACCATGCCTACGATATGCTGAAATACACCATACAGCTCGAAAATCAGGCTAAAAGCCAGTTTGGTGCCGTAAATAACAAATACCTTGCACTGGCTAAATTTTTCCGTGCCTATTCTGCAATCTGGTTATCACAGCGTGTAGGCGATGTTCCGATGAGCCAGGCAGGTAACCCGCTTAGCTTTCCAACACCTGTTTTCGACATGCAGCACGATGTTTACAAAAACTCACTTCAACTGCTGGATGAGGCCAATACCATGTTTAACAGTATTTTAACATCATCTACACAGAATGTGGTTTTCTCAACAGGCGATATATTCGGTTTTACCAATTTACAGTGGCAAAAACTCATCAATACCTATCGTTTACGCGTGCTGTTAAGCCTGAGCAGAAGGGCCGATGATAATGCTGACCTGAACATCAAAACGCAATTTAATACCATCATCAGTAACCCTACAACTTATCCGATCATGACCGCGAATACGGATAATATGGTATATAAATTCAACCCGGTTAACTTATATCCCAACTGGGCACAGGGTAATAACTCTTACAATAACTTCCTGTTTATCGGAAAGCCGGTTATCGATATTACAACTGCCAACTCCGATCCACGTACTTTTCTGCTGGCTACCCCATTGGATAAGGTAAATTATGCTGCTTTTACAAGTTATCAGGGAGCGCCTACCGGTACTTCGGTTGCCGTATTGTTGACCCAAACCTATTCTAATTTCAATGGTTTCCGTTATTTTGCTTCAAATACAGGCGCAAATGCCGAGCCTTTTATTTTTATCGGTTATCCTGAATTATGCTTTAATATTGCCGAAGGTATCAACCGTGGCTGGGCAACCGGCGCTACGGCAATTGATGCGCAGGGTTGGTATAACAAAGGTATTACAGCTTCTTTTGCAAACTTCGGTTTAACCTTAAGTGCAACAACCAATCAATCGGTTAGGGTATCAGATGCAGGCGGTGCCGCTGTAGGAAATGTAACCACCGATTATGCCACTTTTTTGGGCAAGGTTGCCTATAACACAGCAACGCCGGCAACAGCTTTGAACCAGATTTTAACACAGAAATATGTTGCTTTGTTCATGAATTCGGGCTGGGAGGCTTTCTACAATTATCGCCGTACCGGAGTACCTGCATTTGCTACAGGCCCGGCCAATAATGGTTATGGAACAACCGGTGGTATTATCCCACGCCGTTTCCTTTATCCACTGGATGAAATCAATGCCAACAATGCTAACTATAAAGCATCAATTGGTGCCCAATTTGGTGGTGCTGATGATGTAACCAAAGATACCTGGCTTACCAAATAACCAAAAAATATTTTTAACAGGATGCCCTAACCGGCATCCTGTTTTTGTAATAATAAGATTATGAAAAATTATCTCTTAACCGGTATTTTAATTTTACTTACAGCTAACCTGTTTGCCCAGGTTGCAGATAGCGCAATGAGGAAAGTGAATCTGCAGGGTGCTGTAAATTTCAGGGATGCAGGTGGATACTCCACCAAAGATGGCCGCCATGTTAAATGGAGGAAGGTTTACCGTAGTGCCGATCTGAGTAAATTAACAGATGCCGACCTCGCCGAACTGAAAGCACGGAAAATTACCTTTGATGTAGATTTGCGCGGCCATCAGGAAGCAGCCACGGCACCTGATAAGCTCAATCCCAATACAGATTATATCCTTTGCCCGGCAGGGAGCGATAGCCTGAATACGATAACGAGGGATTTGGCCGCCCATAAAAATGCCGATTCCATTATGATGGCTTTTTATGGTAATACCCGCTATCTGGCCGATCGTTATAAACCTTTTTTTAATAAACTATTGAGCCTGCCCGATGATCAGAGCCTTGTGTTCCATTGTACTGCAGGGAAAGACCGTACAGGAATGGGGGCAGCACTGTTTTTATACAGCCTGGGTGTTCCGTATCAAACCATTGTGGATGATTATACCGCTTCCAACTACTATCGCCGGGCAGAAAGCCAAAAAGCCATAAATGCCATGGTAAGTATGATGCATATTGATCCTCAATCGGCCAAAAGCCTGATGGATGTAAAAAAAGCATATCTTGATGCTACTTTTACCGCCATAAATAAACAATACGGATCAGTAGATCAATTTTTAAAAAACCAGATCGGTTTAAGCGAGCGTGATATCGAAACTTTGAAGTCAAAATATTTGCAATAGCTAACCGATTAAAGAACACCCAGTAAAAAGCCTTTAAATCCGTAAGATTTGAAGGCTTTTTTGTTTTTAATTCACCCATCTTTACACGCCCATTCTTTGTTCCCAATTAACCAATAGATCAGTATTTATATCATTTCGTCAGAAATCTTTAAGTACTTCTTAACCAATTCATCACCTCGTTAATCTCCAAAATTTGAGACAAATCGACAAAGGATTGAACAGATAGTAATAGGCGTATTGCTTTACTTTGATTTCAATTAACCAAATAATAAACCTAACTGCAAATCCTCCCAACAGGCAATACTGTGTTTTGTGGTTTTCAATTTTTTTTATGAGCGTAAAACGATTTATCCCAGATGGATGACCATCAGTAATTTACCTGAAAAACCAACCAAAATAACCGAAAACTAAAACTAAGTTACCTTATGCTCAACCAATCTTTATCCGTGCTGTACCTTTTCCGGCACAACTGATCTGTACCTGAACAAGGCTGATCTTAATCATCCACATTTAAGTGATCAGACTTTTTCAAATCAAAAAACCTTAAAAATACCCTTTTGGGATATGGCGCCGGAAATTTATCCGGTCCTGTGTTCGGTGTGATCAAAAATACCGTATGGCAGCGCTATGCCCATTGGGACTGAAATAACCAAATTTCGAATAAGCCGGCTTTGCCGCAAAAAAAACAACAGATAGGTATTATGAAAACAAAAAACAGTGTTAGAACCAGGCCCTGGCAGTTCCATTGGATCGTGCTCGGACTGATTGTACTTTCCTTAACGCATTGCAAACGGGAAGACCTTCAGGAGGAAAATGTTTATGATCCTTCCAAAGAAGTATTAATTACAGATTTCTATCCCAAAGAAGGTGGGGTGGGCAATAATCTGGTCATCTATGGATCCAATTTCGGGAACGATGTTTCGAAGATCAGTGTAACCATAGGAGGCAAACCTGCTAAAGTTGTAGGTGTACAGGGTAATGCCATATACTGTATTGTTCCGGAGAAAGCCTACGATGGCGATATTAAGGTGAAAATATTGGATGGTGGTCAACAGCTGGCTCAGGCCGCGTCAAAACAGGTATTTTCCTATACCCGGAAACTGCTCGTTTCTACCTTTCTGGGTAAATATTACCAGGTAGCCAGTAATTTCGAAGAAAAAGAAGGCCCTTTTAACGATTGTGGTGCGTTTAAAGGGATAACCTGGCTTACCATGGATCCGAAAGATCCAAATCACCTTTATTTTACGGCTGATGTAAATAGCTGCCGGCTGATTGATTTCGAAAAGAAATATGTAAGTTATTTCAGGACGGATTTAGACCGTGTATCCATCATGAACTGGCGGATTGACGGGAATCAGGACATGATCGTATCGCACAACCACTCGAGCGATACCAAAAACGGCAATTATATATTTACCCGCGAATCTAATTTCCTTCAGAAAAAAGCCATTGAGGTTTACGCGAGGGGTGTAAATGGCACCATGATACACCCGCAGAACGGCGAACTTTATTACTCCAGGTACAGGGCGGGCGATATCCGCAGGTATGATTTTAATACCAAAGAAGATAAGCTGGTATTTTCCAATCCTTTTAGTGCTGTTGCCGTGTATATGGTGATGCATCCTTCGGGAGATTATGCCTACCTGCTCGAATATGAGAAACATTATATCATGCGTACGGATTACGACCGTGAGAAGAAAATATTTAAAACCCCTTACACCATCTGTGGAGCTGCCGGTACGGCCGGTTATGCCGATGGTATTGGTACAAATGCCCGTTTAAATAGTCCGGTGCAGGGCGTTTTTGTTAAAAATCCGGATTATGAAGCTAATGGGGGTGACCAGTACGATTTCTATTTCTGCGATAAGGTAAACCATGCCATCCGCACATTAACGCCCCAGGGGCGGGTAAGCACTTTTGCCGGACGTGGAAACAACGGTACCAGCGGATATGCCGATGGCGATCTGCGTACCGAGGCCCGTTTCAATAACCCACAGGCCATTACCTACGATGAAACAAGAAAATGTTTCTATATCGGCGATACCGGTAACTGGCTCATCCGAAAAATAGCAAAAGAAGAATAACCAATAAATATATACCAGATAATTATGAGATTTATTTTACTAATATGCATCATACTGCTTGGGATTTCCTCTAACCTACAGGCCCAGGAGGTTACCGTTAAAGGAAAGGTTACCGATATTACCAAACAGCCCATTCCGGGGGTGAGTATTTCGGTTGCCAACCTGCCGGGTCTCGGTGCCATTACCGATGGCGATGGAAATTTCAGCATAAAAATGCCCCCTTTCCATACATTGATATTTACCTATGTAGGTTTCGAAAAACAGGAAGTACTGGTTAAAGAGCAACGGGTGGTTAACATCACCATGAAAGAGTCGGATGCCAGCGTTTTAAACGAAGTGGTGGTTACGGCCACCGGGGGCGAAAAAAAGATCGCCATTACCGGAGCGGTTACCACGGTAAATATCGATCAGTTAAAATCGAACCCTTCTACCTCCATGGCCGATGCATTGGCCGGGGTTGTGCCCGGAATACAGGCCATGCAAACCTCGGGCAGGCCCGGTAGCATTTCCGAATTCTGGGTGCGCAGTATATCCACCTTTGGTGCCAGCAATTCGGCCCTGATATTGATCGACGGATTTGAACGCGATATGAACGAAATCAATGTGGAAGATGTTGAATCGTTTTCGATACTGAAAGATGCCTCTGCAACTGCCATGTACGGCAGCAGGGGTGCCAATGGCGTAATCCTGATCAAAACGAAAAGGGGCAAGGAAGGCAAAGTAAATATTAACGCTAAAGTAGAGGGTTTTTATAACCAGCTGACCAAACTGCCCGATTTTGTTGATGGTTATACCTATGCTTCGATGGCCAACGAAGCCAAGATTGTAAGGAACCAGGAACCGCTTTTTTCGCGTACTGAGCTCGAAATACTCCGTTTAGGCTTAGATCCCGATCTTTTTCCCAACGTAGACTGGATGGATGTGATTTTACGCGATGGCGCAAAAAGCCAGCGCAGCATGATCAACATGAGTGGAGGCGGTAAAACCGCACGCTACTATATTTCGGGCAGTTACCAGAACCAGGAGGGCATGTACAAGGTAGACGATGCCCTGAAAAACTACAATACCAACGCAAACTTCAACAAATATACCTACCGCTTAAGCGTGGATATGGACATTACCAAATCTACTTTGCTTACTGCCGGGGTTTCGGGTTCGCTGCGCAAACAGAACGATCCGGGAGTTGGAAGTGATGCCATCTGGACGGCTCTGATGGGCTATAATGCGATTACGGCACCTTTAAGATATTCGGATGGGAAAATTCCGGCCAGTGATGACCGCGATGGCAACCCGGATAACGACCAGGACCGCTTTAACCCCTGGGTACAGGGCACCATGACGGGTTATAATGAAAACTGGAGCAACAATATCCAAACCACATTAAACCTTGATCAAAAACTCGATTTTATCACCAAAGGTCTCCGATTTATCGGCCGATTTGGTTACGATACCTATAACAACAACTGGATTAAACGTTACAAATTTCCCGAACTCTGGAGCGCCAACCGCTACCGCGATACCGCCGGCGAACTGGTATTCAAAAGGATCAGAGAAGAGCAGAAAATGACCCAAACCTCGGGCTCGGATGGCGAAAAAAGGGAGTTTTTCGAGTGGGAAACGCATTATAACAACAATATCGGTATGCATAATTTCGGTGCAGTAATCAAATACACGCAGCAATCGAAAGTTTTTACGCAGAATATCGGCACCGATCTTAAAAACGGTATTGCCCGCCGTAACCAGGGTTTTGCCGGCCGTGCCAACTACAACTGGAAATCGCGTTATTATGTAGATTTCAATTTTGGTTATACCGGTTCGGAGAATTTCCATAAAGATTACCGTTTTGGGTTTTTTCCGGCCATTTCGGGTGCCTGGAATATAGGAGAGGAAGAAATTATTAAAAAACTCGGTTGGGTGAATATGTTCAAAGTACGTTATTCGTATGGAAAAACAGGAAACGACAATTTGGGCGATATCCGTTTTCCTTACCTGTATACCATTGAACAAAACGGTGGAGGTTACAATTTTGGCGATTACGATTCTTCAAACTCCTGGACAGGCATGCGTTATTCTACCGTTGCCTCGCCCAATGTTACCTGGGAAATTGCAACCAAACAGGATCTGGGACTCGATTATTCCCTTTTCCACGATAAATTAAACGGAGCCGTAGATTATTTCCGCGAACGCCGTACCGGGATTTACATGAGCCGCAACTCCCTGCCGGGTTTTGTAGGTTTAGAAACCACTCCATCTGCCAACGTAGGCGAAGTAAAGGCTGCAGGTTTTGATGGTAATTTAACCTTTAAACAAAAGCTATACAATGTAGATTTTACGCTCAGGGGCAATTTTACCTATAGCAAGAACGAAATCATCGAAAGGGATGAAGAAAATACCATTTATACCTACAAATTGCAGGAAGGCCACAGGGTAAACCAGGCAAGGGGACTGATTGATTTAGGGCTTTTTAAAGATTATGACGATATCCGCAACAGTCCGCGGCAATCGTTCGGCGAGGTAATGCCCGGCGATATTAAATATAAGGATATCAACGGAGATGGTGTGATAGATGATAATGATATTGTGGCCATTGGCGCCACCACCAGGCCAAACCTAACTTATGGCTTCGGACTTTCGGCCAGCTGGAAAGGTTTGGATATCAATTTACACTTTCAGGGCATAGGTAAATCTACCTATTTTATCAATGGATCGTCGGTTTATATGTTCAGCCTTGGCGAAAACTGGGGTAATATCCTGAGTGATATGGCCAACAGCAACCGCTGGAAACTGGGCGAAAATGAAGATCCGAATGCGGCCTATCCGCGTTTAACCTACGGCCCCAATCCCAACAATTACCGGGCATCTACCTTTTGGTTAAGGGACGGCTCGTACCTGCGCTTAAAAACCCTTGATATCGGTTATTCGCTGCCCAAAACCCTGGTTAACCGGGCGCATTTAAACAATGTACGCTTCTTTTTTATCGGTACCAACCTCTTTACCTTCAGCAATTTTAAACTATGGGATCCTGAACTGGGAAGCTCGACCGGAAAGGTTTATCCGCTCAGCAAAACGCTATCCGTAGGTGTATCAGTTAATTTATAGGCAATGAAGAACATGAAAAAAATATTTACAGTTTTAAGCTTCCTTACCGCTGCCATTACTATTGGTGGATGTAAGAAATACCTCGATTCCGATTACCTTTTTGATGAACGGATGACCACCGAGCAGGTGTTTACCAACCCCGATTATGCAAACCGATGGCTGGCACAGGCTTATTCCTTTTTGGGGAGCAATTATATGCAGGATGTGAGCAGCAAAAAATCGGTCCCTTTTAATTTTGCCGACGATATGTATTACGGTGATGAAAGTGATGGTTATAGGAGATGGAAAAACGGTCAGTACACCGAAAATGGCCTCAATGGCGAAAGTAGGGAAATATGGAACACAGCCTATAAGGGAATAAGGCAGGCTTCTATCTTTTTAAACAATATCGACATCAACAAAAAGTTTACAGCAAAAGAAATTGCCGACCTAAAAGGGCAGGCACGCTTTCTGAGGGCTTATTTTTATTGGGTGCTGTTGCGCACTTACGGCCCGGTGCCCATTATCCCGAACGAAGGGATCGATTATACCAAAGAGTATGATGAGATTGCACAGCCGCGCAATAGCTACGAAGAATGTGCGGTTTATCTTTCAGCGGAGCTTGCAGAAGCAGCCAAGGGCCTTGCATTGCAACAGGGCATACAGCAGATCGCGCGTCCAACACGTGGGGCTGCCCTGGCATTAAGGGCGCGGATACTTTTGTACGCAGCGAGCCCTTTGGCTAACGGAAAAGCCCCGGCAGAGGTGGCTGCTGCATTGGTTACCAAAGACGGAAAACCGCTGCTTTCGCGTACCTATGATGAATCGAAATGGGCGAGGGCTGCAGCTGCGGCAAAGGACGTAATAGATTTAGGACAGTACCGTTTGTATGTAGCCTACAAAAAAACAACCGGCGATGCCGCCTATCCGGCAACAGTTACACCACCCCGTGATAACAATTTTTCTACCAGTAACTGGCCTGCCGGTTGGGCCGATATCGATCCTTTTGAATCATACCGTTCGTTGTTTAATGGAACGGTGCCGGCCTACCAGAACCCCGAACTGATTTTTACCCATGGCCAGAACCAGGGTGGCGAGGGAATAAATGTGCTTGTGCTGCACCAGTTACCACGTTTAGAAGGCAAGGGCTATAACTCGCATGGCATGACACAGAAACAGGTTGATGCCTATTACATGAATGATGGTAACGATATCCCTGGGATGAACAATATGTATGCCGGCAGGCAGGGCTACGAAGGCCGGTACAACAGCCAGCCCCGTACAACAGGTTATGTAAAACAGGAAGAACTGGCCACCTATCCCGAACTTGGCCCGTTGGGTGTAGGTGTAAACAAGCAGTTTGCCCGTCGCGAGCCACGTTTTTATGCTTCGGTATCATACAATGGCGCTACCTGGAACCTGTTGAATGCGGAGGCTACGAGAGATGAGAAAAGCAATGTTCAGATATTTTATTACAGGGGCGACCCCAACGGTTATAAAAATACCAGCTACTGGCCACGTACGGGGGTAGGGATCAAGAAATATGTACATCCCGATGATATCAGCAACGTATCCATTACCGCTTATGATCAAAGCAGGATGAAACCAAAGGTTGATCCCGCCATCCGTTATGCCGAAGTGTTGCTTATTTATGCCGAAGCACTTAACGAAATTAACGGATCATATAATATTCCATCATGGGATGGCAGTAAAACGCATGTTATATCGCGCAATATCTCGGAGATGAAAATCGGGATACAGCCCATCCGCATCCGTGCCGGATTGCCAGATTATGCTGCCGATGTATATTCAGACCCGAACAAATTCCGCATCAAGTTAAAAAGGGAACGCCAGATCGAATTATTTGCCGAAGGACAGCGTTATTTCGACCTGCGCCGCTGGACGGATGCCCAGGGAGAGGAATCGGCCCCTGTTTATGGATACAATGCCTATGCTACCAAAGCGCAGGCTGATCTTTTCCATATTCCGGTAGAAACGCCGTCGCTGCCTTCCATCTTTACGCTTAAAATGTGGTTCTGGCCCATTAATTATGATGAACTGAGAAGGAACAAATACCTCACACAAAACCCGGGCTGGACAAATCCCGAATAACTGAACTTAAACAGCAGCAATGAAAAGGAATTTATATATACTACTTTTACTGATAACAACAGCGGCATGCTTTGTTTCATGTAATGATGAATGGAAAAACGAACAATTCGTTCAGATGGCATCATTTAAATCGAACCCCACTGCCCAGGGGGTAACCTGGTGTTACGTACGCTATAATGCACAGGGTAAGGTACGTTTTAACCTGCCTATAATCATCAGCGGCTCAACACCCAATGCGAAAAACCGCACCATACACATTGGTTTGGATCCCGATACACTGGCACGTTTAAACCAGGAACAATATGGCCACCGCCAGGAACTGTATTTTAAACAGTTAACGAATAATTATTATACCATGCCACAAACGGCTGATGTGCCGGCAGGGGTGAGTACGGTAACGGTACCCATTGATTTTAAGCTGGGAGATCTGGATCAGGCTGATAAATGGGTGTTGCCCCTGCAGATTTTAAGTGACCCTACTTACGATTACCAGGCCAACCCGAATAAATACTATCGCCGTACCATGTTGCGTATCACACCTTTTAACGATTATTCGGGCGAATATGGTGGTACCCTGTATAAAATTTACCTTGATGGGGATACCGAACCGTTAACGCTCAATACACACCGTACCTTTGTGGTAGATGATAAAACCATATTCCTTTATGCCGGAATCAGGGATATAGATTACCTCGACCGCAAAAAGTATAAGGTATTTATCAGGTTTACCAATGATAACATCGATCTCCAGAAGAAAAAACTGGAAATATGGAGCGATAATCCTGAAAATAAATTTAAGGTGGGTGCGGCACAATCTTATTACACCCGGGATGAAGCCAAAGATGCTAAACTGCCTTACCTCAAACATGTGTATACCACACTTTTTCTTTCGTACGAATTTGAGGATTATACCACTGTACCGGGGCAACGGCTAAAATACAAGGTAGAAGGTACATTATCGATGCAACGCGATCTGAATACGCTGATACCGGATGAAGATCAGCAGATCCAATGGTAAAATAAAAAATCTACCTGTTAGCGTTTAGTTCAGGGCTGCCGGAAATTTCTGTGCAGCCCTTTTTTTAAGGGTAGATTTAATCAATCGCAGAGTTTATGGAGCAGACCCATTTTTCTACTTCGGCAGTTCGGCTTAGCACTTCCGGAGTACCTTTTTCTGCTTCGGAAGTACCTTTTTGTACTTCAATAGTTCGGCTTATTACTTCCAGGGGTACCTTTTTCTGCTTCGGCAGTACCTTTTTGTACTTCAATAGTTCGGCTTAGTACTTCCGAAGTACCTTTTTCTACTTCGGAAGTACTTTTTTGTGCTTCAACAGTTCAATTTATTACCTCCGGAGTACCTTTTGTTTAACACTTATTATTTACCGTCATTTCGAGCGGACCCGATAGCTATCGGATGCAACGAATTCGAGAACTCGAAGATTCTGCGAAGCAAAATCTATCTCGAGATAGATCTCTCCGCTCCACTGCGTTCCGGTCGAAATGATGTTTGCTGTTGGGAGTTGTCATCTACAAGGATGACAATTTGTGAGACAGCTCTTCTTTGTACTTATAGATAAACCGCACGCATGGCATATCAATTATTTTTGATACCAAAACTCTTGAAGGATCCCGTTTGCGATGAACTCCCTTTGACTACAATGCCTGCCCTATAACCCATTCCCCAGGGCACATATTTGGCTGCTGAGAAAACCGTTTGATAAAAGTTAGTCCAATCTTCTCCGTCTTTTTTATAGAAAAAAGCTATCTGTTTACCATTATCACTGATCTGCATTTTCAGTTCCACTGGCGCATTTAAACTTAGCGTGGCTTCTTTTAATACCGTGTAAGTACCTTCAAAATTATCGAATATGGTAAAACCGTCTTTCGAAACGCTGATGCCTATTCCGCCCAGTTCCCCCGGCCATTTGCTTTTAAAAATAGCGCCGCCCAGGCAGATTCCTGTTTTTGCATCAGTTGGATCTATTTTAGCACTAATATCGAAATTTACCGTTTTAATGTACTGGCCCAAAAAGGTACCAAGCGAATGGTTATCATCTGAAGCGGTGAGTTTTAATCCTTTTGAAAAAGACATGGCCGGCCTTTGAGATTTTGATGGCCATTGCCAAACAAGATCCAGTTTTTTATCGTTTTCAAAGTTATCCGCAAAATCCAGTTCTGCTTTCGGCCTGTTCGGTACCGTGGCATTGTGCAACATAGGCCAGCCATCAGCCCCGGTTTTCAGTTCTTCTATCACACCTTCTCTGCCCACAAAAACGTCGTAATCCTTGTTAAAAGCATGATAAAGCATAAACAAACGATCGTCTGCCGATTTTACCACTGTACCATGCCCCGGGCAGTTCCATTTGTCGGTGCTTACCATAATCGGATTATTGTTGTATTTCTCCCAAACACCGCCCGAAAGATCCTTGGTTCGGGCAATCCCTGTTTTGTAATTACATTTGGCATCGCAGCAGCCACCAACCGAATAAAGACTATAAATATATTCGCCCTGGGTAAAAAAACAAGCTCCTTCAACCAGTCCGGTTTCCCATGCCTGGTCGTTCGTAAATACCTTGCTTTTTTGCCCGAGTAGTTTGGTACGGCTTTCATTTATTTCCTGTTTCCATATCCAGC
Source organism: Pedobacter sp. UBA5917 (assembly GCF_002432345.1). GTDB lineage: Bacteria > Bacteroidota > Bacteroidia > Sphingobacteriales > Sphingobacteriaceae > Pedobacter. Next base: position 2,569 of record NZ_DJDT01000201.1, on the reverse strand, counting down.
TTTCTTTGCCACAGCCATTGCCATCGTTTTTCCAGAAAGCATAAATTTTACCCTTATGCTGTAATTCAAAGGCATCTATCGCTCCGCATTCATCTTCAATAATTACCGGACCATTGTCGGTAAATTTTCCGCTTTCAATTTTATCGGCATCAATCCAGGCAATACCGCATTGTAAACCGGGATTCCCTTTGGTTGCCCTGTTATGTGCCGTATAATAAGCGTAAACCCGGTTCTGCTTTGCATCGTAAACCAGTTCCGAAGCCCAGAAATTATTCTCGCCCCATTGGTTTTTCATATCCTTAAATCCCTCCGGAAAAACATGATTGATCAGTTTCCAGTTTTTGAGATCGGTTGATTTATATATGGTAAAATAAGGTGCCCATTCGTTTGTGGTAGAGGTTGCATAATAAACATTACCCACCCTGATAATAGAAGGATCGGGATTATCGCCGGGTAGGGCCGGGTTTACCAGTGTAGTGCCGGTACTTTCGGTAGCAGTTTGTGTTTTTTTGATCCCGCACGAAATGAGGCAAAAGCTAAATAACAAACAGATTATCCAGGTGCTGAATAAATGTTGAAGGCTTAAATTTGGCTGATTTGATGTTAAATATCCTGGAGATAATCGGAAACTGATCATGTTATTTGTAGCGGTAAATGGTGTTTTAAGTATTTGGTTATTTTTCCGAAAATAAACAATTATATAGATGGAGGAATGCGTACAGCAACTGGAGTGCCTTTACAAATCAGTGGTTTTGCCGCCGGCCACAGGATGATGGTCTGCTTTTTTTTAAATCGCTTTTTGTATTGTAAATTATTGGTTTTTAATGGTTTGTTTGTTTTATGTAGCTGGATTAATATATCTTTTAAACCCCTTTTTTAATATTGAGACGCGATTCTTTTCCTGTTTTTGCCAGGGTAAAATGAGACAAATCAACAATAAATTGAACATATTTTACAAAGCCCATTGGCTTACTTTGGCATGATAACCAATTATAAACATGTAAGCACATCACCGAGCAAATGCCATGGCGCAGGGCAGATCAGCATCAATAAAACCAGATTGATCCATTAGCCTTAAATCCTTTCGTGATTTGCAGAGACGCAAAAGAATCTTTAAACACATAAACAATCACTATAAAATTAAATTGAATGAAAAACTACAGGTTAATTTACACGCTATTATTGGGCTTTTTTGCCATAAATTTTGCTTCTGCGCAGAATGTCATCAGCAAGGCAGAAAAAAAGGAAGGTTTTAAATTGCTCTGGAACGGTAAGGATGGTACGGGATGGCGTGCAATATTCAAAGAACAGTTTCCAGCAAAGGGATGGGAGGTTAAAGATGGTATCCTAACGGTGAAGGCTTCAAACGGACAGGAACAGGGCTCGGGAGGAGATATTGTTACTAACGAGCAATATGCGGCATTTATATTAAAATTCGATTTCAAACTTAGCGAAGGTGCCAACAGTGGTGTAAAGTATTTTGTAACGGAAGAAGAAAAGACCAACATGTCGGGCATTGGCCTCGAATTCCAGGTGCTTGATGATGAAAAACACCCCGACGCCAAACTGGGTAAAAACGGAAACCGCAAGCTGGGCTCGCTGTACGACCTTATCCCTGCCAATAAACCGGCATCGGTAATTAAACCGATAGGCGAATGGAACAGTGGCGAAGTAAGGGTTTATCCCAACAACCACGTAGAACATTGGTTAAACGGTGTAAAAGTGGTAGAATACGAACGTGGATCGGATGCTTTCAAAAAGCTGGTTGCGGGAAGTAAATATAAAGTATGGAAAAACTTTGGTGAAGCACCTAAAGGACATATCCTTCTACAGGATCATGGCAACCAGGTTTCTTATAAAAACATTAAAATAAAAGTGCTTAAGTAAGTTATGGAAAATTCGAGAAGAGATTTTATAAAAAAGGCAGCCATTGCCGCTGCCGGAACTTATGTAGGTACCATGGGCATGTCGGCAAAAAGTTATGCCAATATTATCGGTGCCAACGATAGGGTTAGGGTGGGAGTTGTAGGTTTTTCTGATAGGTTTAAGGATACGCTATTTCCATGTTTTTTAAACCATAACAAAGAACTGAATTTCGATATTGTGGCACTTTCTGATCTATGGAATTACCGCCGTAACCTGGGAACGGATTATATCAGTAAAAAAATTGGTCATGGCATTACCCCCTGCAAAAACAATGATGAACTTTATGCATTGAAAGATCTTGACGCAGTAATTATCAGTACGCCCGATTTTGCACATGCACAGCATGCCATCGAAGCCGTTAACCATAAAAAAGATGTTTATTGCGAAAAACCTTTCGCCGAAACCATGGATGATGCCAATGCTGCATTAAAAGCAGTAAGATCATCGAAACAGATTTTGCAGATCGGTTCGCAACGCCGCAGTGGACAGAACTATCAGGCAGCGGCCGATTTTATCAAAGCAGGTAAATTTGGCGATATCACCATGGTAGAGCTGAGCTGGAATGTAAACCAGCCTGGCCGTTGGCGCCGCCCGGATCTGGTGGCCAAACTGAAAGAACAGGATACCGACTGGAAAAGATTTC
>NZ_DJDT01000196.1 GCF_002432345.1 Pedobacter sp. UBA5917 | reverse complement strand
GCATTAACGGCTGCGGTAGTAGCTTCGTTAGCGGGTAAAGCAAACAGTATTGCAACTATTTTTACGCTCGATATTTATAAAAAAGTATTAAATGTTGATGCTACGGAGAAAAATCTGGTAACAACAGGTAAAATTTCGATCGTTGTAGCAATGATTTTGGGTGTATTAATCGCCCCGCATTTAGGAATCGATAAAAAAGGTGGCTTCCAATACATTCAGGAATATACAGGATTTGTATCACCGGGTATTTTTGCCATGTTCATCCTTGGTTTCTTCTGGAAAAGAACAACATCAGGTGCGGCATTATTTGCTACCATTGGTGGTTTCGCCTTATCTATCCTGCTTAAATTCTTGCCTAATTACACCGATCTTTCATGGTTATCAAGCACTGGTTTTTCAGTGAAAAACGCAGTTGGAATTTACGAAGTACCATTTTTAGATAGAATGGGTTTTGTTTTTCTATTCTGTATCCTCGGGATGGTAATTATCAGCTTATCGAGCAATAAAGCTAAAGCCGAAGCTAAAGGGTTGGCCATTGATGCAAAAATGTTTAAAACCAGCAGCAGCTTTGCAGTTGGAGCATTGTTAATTATCGGGTTGCTGGTAGCGCTTTACAGCGTTTATTGGTAAATCATCTATAACAATAATCGCACTTACTTTGACAATCTTTTGGCTCATTTTGCCTTTAAGATTGTCAAAGTTTAGGTTAATTTCTACTAATAACCAACAATCAAATTGCAATGGCCAATGGCGATCGCTCTAAGAGTTGATTGTTAAGTTTCATCGAGTTGTCATCCTGAGCGTAGTCGAAGGATCTTTTGTAATAGATTGCGGATGGTAATCAAACTCAAACTGATTTGTCATCCTGAATGCAATGAAGTATCTTTTAATGTGTGAAATAAATGGAATAGATTTCTCCATTCCGTTGCACTACAGTCGAAATGACGACTTTTCGATCACGAGTTAATAAGTAGGCTAAGCTTTAATGTCCTTAATTTCTTAATGGTCAAAAGAATGGAAAATGTAAGATGGAAAATGAATGGGGGTTGAATGACCAATACCCAATTTTCAACATAGACCTCTATAAACGCTCTGCATGTATCAGCATAATCTGCGGGAAATATAGTGAAAAAGTCGGGTGTCCGAGGTCCGAAGTTTGGGTGGTGAAGAGAAAACTCAGTGTCCTTTGTGATCTTTTCTCTGCAAACTCGGTGGTGAAAAATGGAAAAGTAAGATGGATGAGGGTGAATCAATAATCAAATCCCAATAACTAAAAACTACTTTTCTTCCTCAGTAGCCAATTTCCTCACCAACCAGGGTAATGTAAGCCCTTGCCCGATAAGCGTAAAAAGCACCACCACAACAGAAATAAAGATGATAGCATTGCGCTGGGGAAAAGCACTTCCATCCGCTAAAGTTGCCGGTAATCCTATTGCAATGGCCAGCGAAACGATGCCCCGCATACCCGACCAGCTAATAATCAGGCTATTTTTGAAATCCAAAAGTGCATCTTCTGTAATCCGGTGTCTTCCTTTCTGAAAAGCCTTCTGAAGGTTTGATCGCTGTAAAAATACACGTGCCATCCTAAGCAATAAAGCTACTATGGTAATCGCCAACGAATAACCAATATATGGAAGAATATCCGCGCTGTTGATATTTTTATACACATAAGGGAACTGTAATCCGATTAAAATAAAAATCAATCCGTTCAATAAAAAGATAATGATATCCCAAATGTTTTTCGACTGGTTTTTAAGCTTTTCAGGAAATACCTTATGGCTAAATCTCGAAATACCCAAGCCCAGCATTACTACTGCAATTACGCCTGAAACATGCAGGTGCTCTGCAATTAAATAGGTAACAAAGGGCATTAATAACATAAAACTGATGGTAGCTAGCGGGTTATCCTGTATTCTTTTGAGAATGAAACCCAATATCCTCGACATGACCATCCCGATCAAAAATCCACCGGCCATTAAAACCACAAATTCCAATGATGCTTTCCAGAATACAAAAGCAGTTCCGGTTACTGCCGCTACCGCAAAACGGTAGGCCACCAATGCCGATGCATCATTAACCAAACTTTCGCCCTCCAAAATGGTATTCGTTTTATGCGATAGTCCCAATCCTTTGGTAATGCTCATGGCTGCAACAGCATCAGTAGCCGAAAGAATAGCACCGAGTACAAAAGATACTGGCCAGCTCATTCCGGGGATCATATAATGTGCCACTACAGCAATGCCGATAGCCGTAATAAAAACCAGTGATATTGCTAATGTTAGTATGGTATTGATGTTGGTTTTAAATTCCTTAAACGAAATATTAAAAGCAGCATCGTAGAGTAAAGGCGGTAAAAAAATCAGGAAGATGATTTCCGGATTGATATCAATAGGGGGAAGGGAAGGAATAAAACCAACGGCTACACCCGCAATAATCAATAAAATAGGATAGGGGATTTTAATGTGATCGGCAATGGACGACAAACCGATCATTACCGCTAAAATAAATATTACAATGGCATAATTTTCCATAGCTGGTTGTATTGGCCCTAAAAACAATAAAACAAATCCGATCACTTAACGGATCAGGGCCGGCAAAGCGTTTAGAAATTACCGCTGTAACCTAGGTCTTTTACTTTTAAAAGGTTGATTGGTTTTTGGCTTGGCTGCTTTTGCTCCGCTTTCCTCTTCCGATATTTTAACGGTAATCACATTGCCTTTAAATGTTTCATTATTTAAGGTAGATACAATATTTTTTGCATCCGGAAGGCTATATATTTCCAAAAAAGCGTAGCCTTTGCACTTGCCCGTAGACCTATCGCGTACAATTTTAATTGTTTCTACCCTGCCGTGAAGACTAACCAGTATTGCCAAATCCATCTCTTGGATATTGTCGGGAAGGCCGCCTATAAAAATCTTAACCATTAATTTAGTATTTGAGAGAACGTCCGGCAAAATCCATTTTGAAACCAGAGCTGTTCTTTTAGATCTGCAAAATAAGCAAAATGATATTCTTACCCAAACAATAAAATAAATTTCACCTCATTTTTATCTTAAATTCCTGAACCACCAGTTGCCATATTGATATTCACGGTCAGAAAATGTACATTTGGTTTCTAACTAAAAAATTAAATAAAATATGGGCACATTAAAGTTAAAATCTTTATTTCTAATTATATCCCTACTATTTATATCCCAATTTTTACAAGCTAAAATTATTTTGCCCTCGGTTTTTAGTAACAACATGGTTTTACAACAAAAAACGAATGTTGCTATATGGGGCAAGGCTACAGCCGGAAAAGCCGTTAAAATAAACGTTTCGTGGAATAAAATTAACTATGGTGCCATTGCCGATGCAAACGGTAACTGGAAGATTAAAATCGGAACACCGGCTTATGGCGGACCATATACAATTTCCCTTTCGGATGGTGAATTATTGGTGCTTAATAATGTTCTTATCGGCGATGTGTGGATCTGCTCAGGTCAATCCAACATGGAAATGCCACTGGCCGGTTGGGGGAAAATCCTCAATTATGAAAAGGAGATTGCCGATGCCAAATTTCCGAACATCCGCTTATTGCAGGCAGAACATGTTACCAGTAACGTGCCGTTAAGCGATGCAAAAGTAACCAATGGTGGCTGGCAGGAATGTAGCCCCAAATATGTAGCCGAATTTTCTTCAACAGCCTATTTCTTTGCTCGCGAAGTTTACGAAAAAACTAAAATCCCAATCGGTTTGATCCATACCTCATGGGGTGGAACCATTGCTGAAGCCTGGACCAGTGCCGAATCACTTAAAAAAATGGCCGATTTCTCTGCTGCCGTTGATAAAATACAGATGGCTGCCAAAGATCCTTCTTCTGTAACTTCTTATGAAGAAAAAATGCAGAACTGGGTTAAAGTCATCAATGAAAAAGATTCTGGTTATCAGGCCGGGGAGGCAAAATGGACCAAAGCAGTAACGGCTGATTGGAAAAACATGACTTTGCCAACCTTATGGGAAGACGCAGCGCTAAAAAATTTCGATGGCATTGTATGGTTCAGTAAAAAAGTTACCATTCCCGAAAACTGGAAAACAAATGAGGTGAAACTTAACCTCGGAACGATCGATGATAATGATATTACTTATGTAAATGGTGTTAAAATTGGCGAAACAGTTGGTTATAATGTCGGTAGATCTTATGCAGTGCCTGCTAATCTGCTAAAAGCTGGAGAAAATACCATAACTGTTCGTGTTTTCGATAGCGGCGGCGGCGGTGGTATTTATGGTGAAGCCAAAGATTTAAATTTGGTAAATAATGCTAGTGAAAAAATATCGTTGGGGGGCGACTGGAAATACAAAGTTGGTTTGGATTTGAGTAAAACCGGCCCCAAACCTGCCGATGAGAGTGGACCCAACCGATCAACAGTTTTATATAATGCTATGCTTAACCCTTTCATCCAGTTTTCGATTAAAGGTGCAATATGGTATCAGGGCGAGAGCAATGCCGATAGGGCATATCAATACAGGGAATTATTTCCGGTGATGATTAAAGACTGGCGCCAGAAATGGGGGCAGGGCGATTTCCCTTTCTATTTTGTTCAGCTGGCCAATTTTATGCAGGTAGATAATACTCCGGTTGAATCGGCCTGGGCAGAGCTAAGGGAAGCGCAGCAGAAAACACTGACCTTGCCAAATACCGGTATGGCAACCATTATCGATATTGGCGACGCTAAAGATATCCATCCAAAAAATAAACAGGAGGTGGGCAGAAGATTGGGTTTAATTGCATTGGCCAAAACTTATGGTCAAAAGAATAATTATTCCGGCCCCGTTTATCAATCCAGTAAAGTTGAAGGGAAACAGACCCATTTAACTTTTGGCAACACTGCAAATGGATTAAAAATTTCAAACGGTAGCGAACTTACCGGTTTTGCCATTGCCGGCGCAGATAAAAAGTTTTATTGGGCAAAAGCTGTTATCCAGGGGAACCAGATAGTAGTAAGCAGCGATAAGGTAGCCAATCCGGTTGCAGTGCGTTACGCATGGGGAAATAATCCGGTTGCTAACCTAACGGCTAACGATGGTCTTCCGGCTTCTCCATTTAGAACTGATAGCTGGCAGGGCATCACTTTCGGAAAGAAATAATTTCTAGAAAATAACTTTTATGTTGAACCCAACAGTTTACAATAGGTAAATTGTTGGGTTTTGTTATTTTTAAATGTTTAGGGGGCTGTGCTAGCTTGCTTTGAAAATAAACAGGTTTTACCGAATAACGCCAGTCAATCCCGGGTGCTGGGGAATCAAAAAAACAGTTGCAAAATAGAATAATTAGCATTGCCAAACCTGAAACGCAGTGGTTTTGTGCTGTTAAGCAGAACCGCTAATTTAGTACCTGCTGCACAAAACAGAGTGCCGCTGTTTTTTTGATGCGGCTGGGCCTTGTGTGAAAGCACATTGCTGGATTGACGAAGCGCTTTGGGTACTTTGGCGC
>NZ_DJDT01000077.1 GCF_002432345.1 Pedobacter sp. UBA5917 | reverse complement strand
GAAGGGGCTACCGCTGCCGCTGGCCTGGCCGATGCTGTAGGTAGTTCGCCTTTAAAATCCGCTCTTAATTCAGGATAAACTTTCTCCCATGCTGGTTCTGGCTCTGGTGGAAAAAAACCGGTCAAAGCAAATAAAAATGCTTCAACACCTAATCCAATTCCAATTGCATAGCTCCCGAAAATTCCACCGATGTGGAGAATTTTACATAACGCCCCGATAATTACAATACTAGCTCCAAATGAAATTGCTGGATTCAACCAGCTTGGTTGTTTTTTTGCTGCCATAAAATTTTGATGTTTTTCTTGATTTTCTTTAGTTTGTTTGGTTTATCTTCTTAAATCAGTACCTGGGTAAGATGAAACACATCTAAAACCAATATATGACCTTTGTGTATCCTGGTATTCGTATGTTGCTACGGCATTCTGTAAGAAATAACCGGTATCTTTCCACGAACCGCCTTTTACAACTTTGCGTTTTTTGTATTTGCTGTCGTTTGCACCTGCATCATAAGTAAAGTTGGGATTCAGGTCGTGCAATAACGGGCTAGCACCTTTGTTATATGCAGTAATGGTCCATTCAGAAACGTTACCTGCCATATTGTACAATCCGTAATCATTAGGAAAGTAAGATCTAACACCAACGGTATAGATCCCGCCATCACTCGAATAATCGCCACGGCCCGGTTTAAAATTGGCCTGCAAACAGCCTTTTGTATTTCTGATGTAAGGACCGCCCCATGGATATTTTGTTTTGGTATTACCACCCCTTGCAGCATATTCGAATTCTGTTTCTGCCGGTAATCTGTAATCAGATCTAGATCCTACAGGTAATTTTCTGGCAGTAGCCACACCATCATACAACCTGGTTCTCCAATGAGAGAAAGCTTTTGCCTGCTCCCAGCTTACGCCTACAACAGGATAATCATCATAAGAAGGGTGGTTGTAATATCCGCGGACCATTGGATCGTTCTGCGAATAAGAATAATCCGTTTTCCAAACCATGGTATCAGGATAAATGGCAACGGTATAACGATCGATATAATCCTGACGTTTGCTGTTTGGGTCTTTATGTCCGATAGCAGCTTTCTCCATATTTAATTCGGCATAAGAATACACGAATTTGCGCACATCAAGTTCTTTTTTGCCTGGAAGCGCATCAAGGCCCGAATAATACATGCCATCTAACTGGCTTGCCTGCGCAGCAGCAGCACCTCTGCCCTTATTTCTCCAGATATTAGCCCCATTTGGTCCAACTTTTTTCCAATCGATGTATTTCTCACCACCTACAGCAGCTGCAGCATTACCCCTTGGAGTAACCATAAATTGCTGCGGGTTGCCCATCATTACGATGGCGATAGAGTCGCGCACCCAATTGGTAAACTGGCGGTATTCGGCATTGGAAATCTCCGTTTGATCCATAAAGAATGCACTGATGGTGGTCATTCTACCCGGCAGGTTCTGAGAAAATGTAATATCTTCATCTGCTCCTCCAAGTACCGTATGCCCAGGCGGAACATAAACCATTCCTAATGGAATTCTATCGTTTTTAAATTTTCGGTTATAAGCACCAACCAGCTCACCCTGACCACCATGGCCGCAGCTAGCTAGCATTACAGTTATACCTACAATAGCTAGAAGGTAAATTTTCTTCATATTTTTTATGGTGTGCAGCGCACGATTAGGAGCAATTTTATCAAAAATCACTGAAATTATCAACAAAAACAAATATTTTACATTAAATCATTGCTACCAAGTGATTAAAGTTACTTTAATGATTTATCCAGCTTCTTCTATTTTGTTAAAAAAAATGCGTAACTCTCTTTAGAACAGTAAAGTTACGCATTTATTGTGTTGACGTAAAATAATTTATCGAATGTATTATTTATTAGATATTTTGATATAGTTCTCAATGGCCATCGTCATCGAGGGCACACCCGGGGTTGGTGCTGCAATATCAACAATAAGATCCATATCGGTACAGGCTTTACTGGTGTTTACACCAAAAGCAGCAATACGCGTATTATTCTGTTTAAAATCAGGGAAATTTTTAAATAAAGACTGGATGCTTGAAGGACTAAAGAAAGCAATCACATCATAAAAAACTTCTGCCAGATCAGACAGATCACTCACTACAGTTCTGAATAGTACTGCAGGAGTAAAATTATACCCGCTCTTTTCCAAAAATTTCATGGTGTCTTCAGTAGCCACATCAGAACAAGGGTATAAAAACTTCTCTCCTGCATGCTTTTTTAACACTTCTGCCAAATCGGCGGCAGTTTGTTTACCGAAGAAGATTTTGCGCTTCCTGTACTGGATATACTTTTGAAGATACAGGGCAATCGTTTCAGAAAGACAGAAATATTTCAATTCTGCCGGTACATCATAACGCATTTCCTCACAGATCCTAAAAAAATGATCTGCTGCATTACGACTGGTAAAAATCACTGCCGTAAAATCGGCCAGGTTGATCTTATCTTTCCTAAAGTCTCTTGCTGGCACTCCTTCAACATGAATAAAAGACCTAAAATCAACTTTTAAATTGTGTTTTTTGGCCAAATCGTAATACGGAGATTTTTCGGTTTCAGGTTTTGGTAAAGTAACCAAAATACTTTTTACCTTGCGAATTCTAGAGTCGTTCTTTTCTTGCATTTTCCTTTTTCCTGCTACAGTCCTATCGTTTTAATTAGTATGAGGATAGGACATATTTCGAGGGCGCAAAAGTACAAAATTAAATGCATTTTAGAAAACTTATTATTAGAAAGTATTGTTATTCCCGCCCTTAATAGCTGAAAAGCAAAAATTACACCTAACAGCAAGAACGCCAACACGATATAAACAGCCCCATATTTAAGCGGCGACAGCGCAAAGGCCACAACCAGCGGGATAAACAACAGGGATGCATTGAAATAGCTGAGGTATAAAATGGAGATATATTCGCCTACCGGCTTCTGCACATTAAACAGATAACCCAGAAAACGCAAAAGCACGAGTTTTAGCGCATAAAACACAATGATAGTGATGGATATGCTGAAAAAAAACTTAAATCCATCCTTTGCCTGGTACATATCGTTCCATTGCGCCACCAGAAAGAAAAACATGCCAAACACAAAACCAAACTGTACAAAAAGCAACAGAAAAGGCCACGAACTGAAAAGATTGTCTTCTTTATTGATATTATTTAAAACCCTGTTGCTAAAAAACGATTGAACAATAGCGTATAACTGTTTTGCAAATGCATTTTTTAAAACGGCAAAAATAACCAGCATCCCAAAAATAAAACCCAATAAACCTACATTGCCTTTAGGTATTTTGGTGCCAAGCTGATAAGGATTTGCTTTTTTCTTTAAATGCTTATACTTTTTTTGCCATGCCAGTAAATCGAGTTTTGGGAAAAGATATTCTTTCTCGATGGTATCCAACAGCGCATTTTTATCAATCAAACTATCGGGCAGTACCCAGGTATGGCGAACCAGCGAATCGGTAGAAAATTTCTGCCGGGCCAGCGTAGCCGAATCGGGGCGGTACCTCCTGTACGGTAATTGATTTACAACCGCGCTATCTGTTTGAACAGGAACCTGCTGGGCTATTGCAAAATCTGCAGACCACAATAAGACAAACAAAATAAAAATAAATTTCGGCATGCTGTAAATCAAAACTTAAGGATGCAAAAGTAACCGAATAATCATTGTTTACCTAAAGAAAATAAACGGATTGATGAATAACCAATTCAGACGTTTCAATAAAATATTCAATATGATTAGAAAGTAAAGCTATAACTTGACAAAAAGAACTAAAAAGGGATAGATATTTTAAGTTTACTAAGAAAATGAATACTATTTAAAAAAAATTAACTATATATTTAGTTTTGTTAAGCCCGATTTATGAAACGATTAGTCATTTTAAATTTCTTTTTTTTAGTTTTTTTATCAAAGTCCTTCTCACAAGCAGTTAAGTTCATGTCGGATAAACAACAAGCTGGCACAATGGTCAAGTTCACATACGCCCCATCAGTAACATTACTTTCAACCAGTGATGAAATCATCTGTGAATCTTTTGCATTTTATTCTACTGCTTATCCAAAAAACTATAAAATACCGCTGATCAGGAAAGGAAATTTATTATACGGTGAATACCTTAGTCAAGATAGTATCTCCCTTTTGGCTTTGACTTTTCACTCTGGTAAAAAATCAGATGAGCCTCAAAATGGTTATTTTCAGAAATTTCATCAGTCGGGCAAAATTAAGAGCCAGGCTGAATTGGCCATCGCCAGAATTTACGAAAAGCTTGGACCAAGGTATTTGGGTATCAAGACTGATCTGACAAAAGCAACCCAATATTATAAGAAGGCATTCATACTAGAGCCAAAATTGAGCGAAAAACTTTCACTTGACTATCTAAGCGTAGCTTACAGAACAGGATTGCCGCAATACAAGGCGATAGTTGATAATAAAATTCTCGAACTTTCAAGAGATCATTCAGCAGAAGAGTCAAAATTTGTTTTGTTGTACAAACTTTATCAGTTAAAACAGCAGAAAAAACGGTGTGATTCGCTAGAGCATCTTATACTAAATCAGTTCCCACTTGGAGACTTTGCTTTTTATGCTGCGTTTAAAACCATCAAAACAGAGATGCCATTGAAGCAAAATGAAGAATCAGCAGATTTTATTTTTACAAAATTTGAGTTGGGCAATGATAACGAAATGGCTAAACGAAGGAAAGTAGCTTTTGATCAATATATGGTTTGGATTTATTCCAAGAACGATAATTATAAGAAGTCGGCTGTTTATGCCCGTCAACAAAAAGGTAACTTTGCACGGGCTAGTTGGTTAAATCTTTGCGCAGAAAGAATGCTCGAGAAAAACGCTGATATCGACTTTGCATTAAGTCTGTCTGCTGAAGCTGTTCAATTAACCCAAATGGCACTTAAGGAATCTGTCCCCTACAATTACACTTCTCAACAAGAATATGATGACCTATTAAACTCAAATTTGGGCAATTGTATGAATACCTACGCTGCTCTACTTTATACAAAAGGTGATTTTTCACAAGCTTTAAATCAACAAAGAATAGTGGTTCGGTTAGCACCGTCTTCTGATGCTTCAGAAAGACTGGTGAGCTATCTCAAAGCAACAGGTAATCTGGAAGAGGCTCTTAGTGTATCGGAACAATTGATCAAATCAGGATATAGTTCGGAGTCATTGATAAAAGACTTCAAATCAATTTATTCAGCCTTACAAAGAAATGATGATTTTGATAATTATCTAACTAAGATTAAAATAACAGGCGATGCGAATGAATTAGCAGACTATAAAAAAAATATGGTAAGTTACCCTGCCCCACCATTTGAATTATTGAATTTAGATGGGCAAAAAGTTGACCTCGCAAAATTAAGAGGAAAAATTGTGGTATTAGATTTTTGGGCTACCTGGTGCGCTCCTTGTATCGCTTCTTTTCCTGGGATGCAAAAAATTGTCCATGAAAAAAAACAAGATACGAACATCGTATTCCTCTTTATTAATACTTTGCAGCCAGAAGACAATAGAGGTTTATTGGTATCAGATTTAGTGATTAAAAGAAAGTTAGACTTCAATATCCTTATGGATACTAAAAATAGTAACGACAATTTGAAGTTTGATACCGCATCCAGCTATAACGTTACGGGGATCCCAGCAAAATTCATTATTGATAAATCAGGGAATGTTCGATTTAAGCTTGTAGGTTCATCTTCAGACGTAAATGTAATTGTAAAAGAGCTAAATACGATGATTAAGTTGATCGACGACTAATTGTTTTGCTCGAAAAGCAACATTTTCTTAAATTTTCGTTACCGTATACATCGTCTATTTTTCCTTTGTTTTTTGAGACGAATATTGACGATAAAATTTTCCAATTTGTTACAAATCATTTCAATGATGGCATTATGAAGCTTGCTGATAACCTTTTTGAACAATTCATCCGATCTTCCTGAATATTTCTGATCGCATTTACAATCTTCATCTTATCCTTACCCACTTCGGCAACCCTAGTGTTGGCATCGGAATAATTTTTGGTTAGATAAATCTTCAGAAATTCATAATTGCGCTTACCTTTGCCTTGACCTAGAGTAGATATCTAAGTAAGCACTGAATTTCCGCTTTTTAGTTTTTAATACCTAACTGTTACCATATGTTACGCTGCTGGTTAAAACTCTTGTTACTTTGAGACTAAAGGTCTGTTACTCTGAAAACCTATAAAGTAACAAATGAATAACAAAAGACTAATAAAGAAAACATCATACAATATATTTGAATGAACAAATTAGCATCAATAATCAATATTCGTTTATCGCGCTCTAAATACCATTCATAGCAATGTCCGGTATCTACATCCATATTCCTTTCTGTAAAAAGGCCTGCCACTATTGCGATTTCCATTTCAGCACCTCCTTAAAATATGCTGATGAAATGGTTGATGCCATCTGCAGGGAAATTACGATGAAAAAAGACCGCATTTCCGGACAGGTTGGAAGTATTTATTTGGGTGGCGGTACACCTTCTATCCTATCGCAGGCTGCCCTGCAAAAGATTTTTGATACCATTAACCATACTTTCTCGGTTGATGCCAGTGCAGAAATTACCATCGAAACCAATCCGGATGATCTAACCAGTCAGAAATTAAAAGAACTGAAACAATTGCCCGTTAACCGCTTTAGTGTAGGTATTCAATCTTTTTATGATGAAGACCTGATCTGGATGAACAGGGCACATGAGGCTAAAGAAGCAGAAGACTGTATAAAAAGAAGTCAGGATGCAGGTTTTGAAAACTTAACGCTGGATCTGATCTACGGATATCCTTTATTAACCGATCAAAAGTGGTTAAACAATATCCAAAAGGCGATTGAGCTGGAGGTACCGCATATATCGGCTTATGCTTTAACCGTTGAGCCCAGAACCGCTTTGGCTCATGCCATTAAAAATAAAAAACAAAGTCCGGTAAGCGACAACCAAAGTGCTGCACAATTTGTAATTTTAATGGATAAACTGGTTGAAGCAGGTTTTGAACATTACGAGATTTCCAACTTTGCCAAACCAAAGCATTATGCGGTACACAATACCAATTATTGGAAAGGTATAGATTATATTGGCATTGGCCCTTCGGCACATGGTTTTAACGGCCAAAACCGCTACATGAACCCTGCAAATAATGCTTTGTACATCGAAACTTTAGCACAGAATAAACTACCAGAAATGGTTGAAGAACTAACTTTGAACGATCGGTTTAACGAATACGTAATGACTTCGTTAAGAACCATGTGGGGTACTGATCTGCAAAAAATAAATGTAGATTTCGGGAAAGACTTTTTAGAAGAAACAAAATACAACCTTAGAAATTTTGAGGATAAAGATTGGCTGATCATAGGTGGTGATAAAATCAGGTTAAGCCAGAATGGAAAACTTTTTGCCGATCATATTGCTTCAGAATTGTTTATAGTTGAAAATGAATAAAAGAATGAGTGAAGGATTGAATTAATGAATGATTGACTTTTGAATGAATGTTCTATCGCGTAACGTAACCATTCTCTCATTTAATCATTCTTTCATTCAGTAATTCTCTCATTCAAATTAAAAATATATGTCAAAAATTGTATGGATTACAGGCGCTTCATCAGGTATTGGTGAGGCCTTGGTTTACGAATATTTTAAAGCAGGGAATAAACTGATTATTTCGGGCAGAAACCGTGATGAACTGTTCCGCGTAAAAGGAAACTGCCAAAATTCGTTCAATGTACATGTTTTGCCATTTGATTTGAGTGAAACAGAAACTTTGGAAAGTAAAGCTACCGATGCCATCCGTATTTTTGGAAAAATAGATTTATTGATTAATAGCGGTGGCGTGAGCCAACGGAGTTTAGCCCTCGAAACCAACCTGCAAACAGAACAACAGATTATGGATACCAATTTTTGGGGAACAGTTGTACTGAGCAAGGCAGTTTTACCACTAATGATAGCCAGCGGTGGCGGACAGATTGCCGTAATCAGCAGTTTAGTGGGCAAATTCGGCACAAAATTCCGTTCTGCTTATGCCGCATCTAAACATGCCTTGCATGGTTATTTCGATTCGCTGCGTTCAGAAGTTTATGATCAAAACATCGATATTACGATTATCTGCCCTGGTTTCATCAAAACAAATGTAACCTACAACGCACTCACCGCTGATGGACAACCACTGAACCTGATGGGCGATGCACATGAAAATGCGATGAGTCCGGCCGATTGTGCAAAACAGATTGTACTGGCCATTACCAATAAAAAAGAAGAAGTTTACATCGGTGGGAAAGAAACAAAAGGTGTATTATTGAAACGTTTTTTTCCTAAGTTTTTCTCTAAAAAGATACGCACAGCTAAGGTGAATTAGGTGGGCGTTTTGCGCTTGGCGTTAAGCGTTTACCAGCGATTTTCAAAAGCGCTATGGATCGGTCAAATCGCGAGTTAGGGTAAGAACAGACCTTTGTTAAATAAACCCGATTGAAGCGGTTTCGATTCTTCATCGAAAGTAGCGAAAAGCGGGGCTGCTCTTCCCAAAGAACCACAACAGCACCTTTTCAAAACAAAAAAACAAAAATTAAAATACTAATAACCAGCTATTTAAATAATAATTTTCATTTCTAAAAACCAAGTATCTGTAAGCCGTCGTAAATGGAATCAAATAACAGAAACTTAAAAATTAGAAATAATGAAAAATTTAATCCTATCAGTTTTTGCCGTAATTACAATGGCATTTACAACCCAAGTTTACGCTCAGAAAAATCCTATGGTTGGTGGCGCGGCCATGTATCCAACCAAAGATATTGTTGATAATGCGGTAAACTCGAAAGACCATACCACACTTGTTGCGGCAGTAAAAGCAGCAGGCCTGGTAGAAACTTTAAAAAGCGCTGGTCCATTCACCGTTTTCGCTCCAACAAATGCAGCTTTCGACAAACTTCCTGCAGGAACTGTTGATAACCTGGTTAAACCAGAAAACAAAGCAACCCTTACCAAAATTTTAACCTACCATGTTGTTGCCGGTAAAATGGATAGCAAAGCGATTGCAAAAGCGATTAAAGCTGGTGGTGGCAAAGCAGAATTAACAACCGTACAGGGTGGTAAACTTTGGGCATGGATGGAAGGTAAAAAATTGGTTCTAAAAGATGAAAAAGGTGGAATGAGCACGGTAACTATTGCTGATGTTTATCAAAAAAATGGTGTAATCCACGTGGTTGATACTGTTTTAATGCCTAAATAATATTTTAGATATCCTTATCATTAACTTAAAACGTTCTGGCAATCTGCCGGAACGTTTTTGTTTTTTGAATAACCCGGCACCAGCATTTTCTTATAAATAGCTGGAGAGCGAGCATTTTTCAATAACAAACCATCATACCATCTGACTTTTTTTGATGAATTGTCAGTTTTTTTTCAAGTTTTCCCATTTCTGATACTTCCTGCTTTTTAACTATTTAATTTTGCTTCATTAATAGTTATTTAACATGAAATTCAATTTATCTCCGATAGATGTAGTTGAAGACATATCTAAATCAGATTTCGAGCTGAACTACCTTAAACCACGTAAACCTCTGGTAATAAAAAATATGGCCAGGAAGTGGCCGGCTTACCAAAAGTGGACAATGGAATATATGAAGGATGTTGTTGGTGATAAAACTGTTCCCCTTTACGACAGTTCGAAAGCCGATCCATCCAAACCGATAAATGCATCTGCTGCCGAAATGAAATTTGGCGATTATATAGATCTGATTAAGGAAACTCCAACGGATCTGCGTATTTTTTTATTCGATCCGATAAAATTTGCACCGAAATTACTGGAAGATTACATCGCCCCTAAAGATTTAATGGGTGGCTTTTTAGACAGTTATCCCAATATGTTTTTTGGCGGAAAGGGCTCGGTAACCTTTTTACATTACGATATTGATCTTGCACACATTTTCCACACACACTTTAACGGTCGCAAACACGTAATCCTTTTTGATTATAAATGGAAAGAACGTTTATACCAGATTCCCTACGCTACTTATGCATTGGAAGATTATGATGTGGAAAACCCAGATTTTGATAAATTCCCGGCGCTAAAAGGCGTTCAGGGAGTAGAAGCATTTTTGGAGCATGGCGATACCTTATTTATGCCTACCGGATACTGGCACTGGATGAAATACCTCGACGGATCTTTCTCCATCAGTTTACGTGCATGGGACAAAAGCTGGGCCGTAAAAGCAAAAAGCTTGTATAACTTAACTTTACAGCGTAAATTTGACGACTTTATGAAAGCAAACTACCGCGAGCGCTATATGCACTGGAAAGAGGAGCTCGCCATTAAAAGGGCAAGTAAAGCGTTAGAAAAAAATTTACCAAGATAATAATGATTGAATTATTGAATGATGTAATGAGAGAATAAACCTCTTAATACCTTCACTCATTCAAAACTCAATCATTCAATAATAAAATATGCATCCCAACATTATAAAAATCCAAGAAAGCATTACCCCGCTTAAGCAGCAGATCATTAACCATAAAGTTTATTCGGCGATCAGCGAACTGGAAGACCTCCGTGTTTTTATGGAGCACCATATTTTTGCCGTATGGGATTTTATGTCGCTCCTTAAAGCCTTACAGATTAACCTTACCTGCACCAGTTTGCCCTGGTTCCCTGTTGGCGATCCGGTTACAAGGCAATTGATTAACGAAATTGTAGCAGGTGAAGAATCGGATGTAGACGCAGAAGGCGCTATTAAAAGCCATTTCGAACTGTATTTAGATGCTATGGATCAGTGTGGGGCAAATACCAAACCCATCAATGATTTTTTAAATGCTTTAAAAAATGGCAAAAGTTTTAACGAAGCTTTTGAAATTGCTGATGTACCTGCTGCTGCAAAAGATTTTGTAAATGCAACTTTCGACACCATTAATAGTGGAAAAACACACTTACAGGCTGCCAGTTTTACTTTTGGCCGTGAGGATCTGATCCCGAACATGTTTTACAGCATGGTAAACGACCTGAACAGTACACAGGCCGATAAAGTATCGATTTTTAAATATTACCTCGAGCGCCATATCGAAGTGGATGGCGATCACCATAGCCATTTGGCCCTCTCGATGACGGAGAAGCTCTGCGAAAAGGAAACAGCATTTTGGACAGAAGCAGAAGAAACCACAAAGCAGGCTTTACAAAAGCGTATCGACCTTTGGGATGCCGCTTATGCCGAAATTGTTAAAAATAAAGTTGAGGCGTAATTATTAAATTGTTAAGTATTTGCTAATTTAGATTACGTGATTTTAGTCACATTTACCTGTTAACTTCAATTTTGTAAAATAAAATTTACACATTTGTTGTTCGGCACAAATAACCGATTTAAGCGCATGAGTTTCATTTTAAAGCCTGTTGATATTGTCGAGAATATCACTCCCGAAGATTTTAAGAAAAATTATCTGAAAACTAAACGTCCGTTGGTAATCAGGGGCCTTACCAAAGACTGGCCTGCAAGAGAAAAATGGACGACCGAATATTTAAAAGAAATTGGTGGTGAGCTTGAAGTTCCACTTTACGATAACTCGAAAGCAGACCCGTCAAAACCGATCAATGCCGCTGCTGCCCATATGAAATTTGGCGATTATCTTGATCTGATCAAACGTGAGCCAACAGAATTGAGGATTTTCTTCTTCAACCTGTTTAAAAAAGTGCCAAGCCTGATCAACGATATCAAAATCCCTAAAGATTTAATGGGCGGTTTTATCGAAAGTATGCCTGCTATGTTTTTCGGCGGTTCTAACTCGGTAACCTTTTTGCACTACGATATTGATTTACCACATATTTTCCACACCCATTTTGGCGGGAGAAAACACATCATCTTATTCGATTATAAATGGAAAGACAGATTATACTGTTTGCCAAATGCCACTTATGCATTAGAAGATTATAAGGTAGACAATCCCGATTTCGAAAAATTCCCTGCATTGAAAGGTGTAGAGGGTTACGAAATTTTCTTAGAACATGGCGATACCTTATTTATGCCAACCGGTATGTGGCACTGGATGAAATATGTTGATGGTTCGTTCTCTTTAAGCTTAAGGGCATGGGATCAATCAATCACACGTAAAGTGGCCAGTGTTTGGAGCTTGTTTACCCATGGCGCAATTGATAGTTTGATAAAAATGACTTTCAAAGAAAAATATGCCAACTGGAGAGAGAAAAAAGCAGTTAAAATTGCTGAAAGGGCTTTAGCCAAAGGCAGACCATAACAAAAAATATAAAACAAAAACGGGGCGCTCAATATTGAAGTCCCGTTTTTTATTTTAAACAGGAATGGCCGAATTAGATTTCTTTCAATCCATCCGTAAACAGATCGATGATACTTTTTCTTTTTTAAAAGAGTATGGATTTACCGATTTTTCTGAAAAGCAGCTCGCCTACGAATATCATTACGAAAGCAGTAATACCCACAGCAAAATCGACATCTGGTTCGAATTTGCACCAGGCAGTCCATTTTGGGTTACCGTTAATGGTTATCACATCGAAACAATTGAACCGGATAATCCAATAATCAGGAACTATCATTCGACCGAAGATTTAAGCGATAGCATCAATGATCAATATCTTAAAGAAATTGCATCCATTTTAAAACGCAATACAGCTGTGCTTTATGGGGATATTACGGTAGTGGAAAATATGCACCAGAAATTGGTTGCAGAGAATGAAGAAATAAACCGGGAGCGGAAAGTACGCGAAAAGCGTTACACCTGCGAGTTCGAATGCTTAAACGGACTGGTAGTTTCGGAGTTTGAAGCAAATTCTTTAACTGAAATCAGGACTTCGCTGATAGGAATGAATGATCCAAGCATCACCAACATTGAAGTGTTTGATTGGAATGGTAAAAAAATCGATTTTTCATTCCCATAATATAACCTACAGATAAAATACCTATATAAAAAACCGATGGAAGAAATAGTTTTAACCGAAAAACAAAAAATGCTGGCAGGCAAAGCTTATCAGGCGGGTGATGCAGAACTGGCAAAAGAAAGATTGAAAGCCCGCGAAATTGTATTTGAATTTAATAACCTGGCTCCAAAATTTATTAAACAGCGCAAGGAATTACTGAAAAGATTGTTCGGAAAAACAGAAAAGATGTTTTATGTAGAACCACCTTTTAGATGCGATTATGGCTACAACATCGAAATCGGTGATAATTTTTATGCAAACTTTAACCTTGTTATTTTAGATTGTGCCAAAGTGAGCATTGGCAACAATGTTTTTATTGCACCAAATGTAGCCATTTACACAGCAGGGCACCCAATTCATGCACATTTGCGCGATCAGGAGTACGAATGGGCACAGGAGATTACCATTGGAAACAGTGTATGGATAGGCGGTAATGTGGTGGTTAATCCAGGTGTAAAAATCGGATCAAACGTGGTTATCGGATCGGGCAGTGTGGTTACGAGGGATATTCCGGATAATGTTTTTGCTGCAGGAAATCCATGCAGGGTAATCCGCGAACTAACCGATGCAGATAAAGATTATTATTATAAGGATTTTAAGTTGGGTGAGTAAATAAATCATCGCCCTTACTTTTGGCAAACCTCATTTAAAAAAACGGCGTCATCTCGACCGGAACGCGACCTGTACCGATCCTTCATCGGTAGTGGAGCGGAGAGATCTACCTTGCATGAAAGACCCTGAAACAAGTTCAGGGTGACGATCTGCAAGAGAGATCTATCTCAAGTTAGATTTAGCTTCGCTGAGCACTCCGTGATTCTCGACTGCGTTGCACACCGCTCGAAATGACGGCATAGGAAGAACTTTACCTCCCTCATCCATTTTCCATCCCACATCATCCATCCTTAACTGCTATGATCAACAATCACCTTCCACTCGCCTTTTATTTTTTTGATCAAAAGTGTAAAGTATCCTTTTAGTTCATCTTTTTCGCGTTTTACGTTCCAGCTACCCAGTACAAAAGCCAGATCAGGTTTCAAAAATTCGACCTTTTTTATTCCAAATACTAAAAAGCCCATGGCAGATTTATCCGGATAACCGCGTTTGTAGTTGTCCAAAGTTTTTTGCCAGCCATAGGTTGGACCACTTTTACCCACGAAAAGTAAACTATCTGACTTTTCGTAGCCCTGCATATAAGCCTCAACATCACCTTTGTTCCAATCGCTACGCTGTTTTTCGAGCAGGTTGAGGATGGCCTGTTTATCTTTAGCATTTTGGGCATAAGTGCTAAAAGAAATAAAAAATAGCGCAATAAAGAGTATTTTTTTCATGATGAATACAATTTTGGTAAAAATTAAAGATATGAAACAAAATATTTTGTTCCATCGCTAAAAATTGGTTATTTACAGTTTTTATCAATCTACCATGCAGAATAAGGTAATTACAATTGGCGAAATACTTTGGGATGTTTTCCCGGAGGGGAAAAAAGCAGGCGGTTCGAGTATGAACGTTGCGCTTAATTTACACAAACAGAGTATAGAAAGCAGTTTTATCAGCGCCGTTGGTGATGACGAAAACGGTAAAGAATTACTGAACTTTTTGGCTGGCAATCATTTTTCAACAGATCTGATCCAGGTAAGTGCCGAATTGCCCACCAGTACAGTTGTGGTACAGCTCGATGAAAACCATCAGGCCACCTACACCATTAAACAGCCGGTAGCATGGGACGACATTAAAATTACAGATGAAAATATTGAAGCCTTAAAACAGGCTGATGCTTTGGTTTATTGCAGCTTAACCTGCAGGGAAGAAAAATCTAAAAAAACAATCCTCGAGCTTTTAGACCACGCAAAAACCAAAATATTCGACATTAACCTCCGTGCTCCTTTTTATGAAAAAGAATTAATTGGCGAGCTTTTGAAAAAAGCCGACATCCTGAAAATAAATGAGGACGAAATTGTTTGGGTAAAAGAATCGTTCGGCTTAACCGGAAATACTGATGAACAGCTTTTGAAACAACTTTCAAAGCAGTTCAATATCGAAATGATCTGCCTAACACTCGGCGATAAGGGCGCCTGCGTTTTAAAAGACGGAAAGTTGTTTAAAAATTCGGGCTATAAAGTGCAGGTTGCCGATACGGTTGGTGCAGGTGATGCCTTTTTAGCCACATTTATTGCCTGTTACCTGCAAGGCTACCCAATGGAAACCACTTTGGATAATGCCTGCAAAGTTGGTGCATTTGTGGCTTCGCAACCAGGTGCAAACCCTGATTATAATAAAAAGATTTACCATATGGCGCTGGGGTAAGTTTTAAGACCTTATAGGTTTTAAAAACCTATAAGGTCTGTGCGCTGACCAAATATGACACCGCGCTTAAATTAATGCAAAGCGAAACTTTTATCTTCGGTAAATCGTTAATACAAGCACATGAGAGGTTTTCGTTTTTCTGATTATAAGCCGGGCGATACGCCCAAGGGAGGGTTTGATGAACTGCTGAAATTATTTAGCGAGCTGCTAAATTATACAGCGGGAGATGCAGCAGAGGCTTTAAGCTGGCTGAACGAACTCGACAAACAATATAAATTAACCACCAACGATTATGGCATCGGTAATTTTATCGACGACCTGAAAGATAAAGGATATTTAACTGAAGACAACCAATCGGGAGAGTTTAAAATTACCGCCAAAACGGAGCAGACGATAAGAAAATCTGCCCTCGACGAAATTTTCGGCAAACTCAAAAAATCCGGTCGTGGTAACCATAACAGTAACCAATCGGGCATCGGCGAAGAAAAAAATGCGGATAGGCGCGAATATAATTTCGGCGACAGTCTGGATCAGATCGATATGACCGCCTCCATTCAAAATGCGCAGATTAATCACGGCATTGGCGATTTTACGCTAACCGATCGCGATTTGGAGGTAGAGGAAAAGGATTTTAAAACCCTAACTTCTACGGTATTGATGATCGACATTTCGCATTCGATGATATTGTATGGCGAAGACCGGATTACACCCGCTAAAAAAGTGGCCATGGCCCTGGCCGAACTGATTAAAACGAAATACCCGAAAGATACATTGGATATTGTTGTTTTTGGAAATGATGCATGGCCGATCAGTCTGAAAGACCTGCCTTATTTACAGGTTGGTCCCTACCACACCAATACTTATGCAGGTTTGGAACTGGCTGCCGATTTGCTCCGCCGCCGTAAAACGCATAACAAGCAGATTTTTATGATTACGGATGGAAAACCAACCTGCTTAAAAGAAAACGGTAAGTACTACAAAAACAGTATGGGTTTAGACCGGAAAGTGATTAATAAAACCCTAAACATGGCAGCACAGTGCAAAAGGTTAAAAATTCCGATCACCACGTTTATGATTGCTAAAGACCCCTATTTACAGCAATTTGTACGTCAGTTTACTGAAATTAACGGTGGGAGAGCATTTTATAGCTCATTAAATGGCTTAGGCGAATACATTTTTGAAGATTATATTAAAAACAGAAGAAAAACAGTGAAATAAGGTAGAAGGCGTAAGGTAGAAGGTAAAACCCATCGCCGATTCCTACTCAAATCCACCATAAAAAACATTAAAAGAGGGTTAGATTTACAGAAAGAGGCTTGTGCACTTTGCAAACCTTACACCTTAAAACCTAAACCTTAAACCCATAAAAAAGGATTAGATTTATAGAAGAAGTTTATGCCCTTTGCAAACCTTACGCCTTAAACCCTAAACCTTAAACCCATAAAAAAGGATTAGATTTATAGAAGAAGTTCCTGCACTTTGCAAACCTTACACCTTAAACCTTATGCCTTAAACCCAATTTTAAAGATGCAAGCAAAAACATTAGGCGAATTAAAAACCACAGGATATAAACCACGATCGGTAAAACAGGAATTGAGAGAAAACCTGATCAGGGTATTAAGCGATAAAAAAACCGAATTTGAAGGCATTATAGGTTACGATGAAACGGTTATTCCGGAATTGCAGACCGCAATTTTATCGCGCCATAATATTTTACTTTTGGGTTTACGCGGACAGGCAAAAACGCGTATTGCCCGTTTAATGGTAAACTTATTGGACGAGTACGTACCTTACGTTGCCGGAAGCGAAATTTTTGACGACCCGTTGGATCCCATTTCTTGGTATGGTAAAAACGAAATTGCCACAAAAGGCGATGCTACCGAAATTGCCTGGTTGCACCGCAGCGAAAGGTATACCGAGAAATTGGCCACACCAGATGTTACGGTAGCCGATTTAATCGGTGATGTGGATCCTATTAAAGCGGCCACATTAAAGCTAACCTACAATGATGAACGTGTAATCCACTTTGGTTTAATTCCGCGTGCACACCGCAGCATTTTCGTAATTAACGAGCTGCCCGATTTGCAGGCACGTATACAGGTGGCTTTATTTAACATGTTACAGGAAAAAGACATCCAGATCCGTGGTTTCAAACTGCGTTTACCATTGGATATCCAGTTTGTTTTTACGGCAAACCCTGAAGATTATACCAACCGAGGAAGCATTGTTACGCCATTAAAAGACAGGATCGAGAGTCAGATTTTAACCCACTATCCAAAAAGCATCGAAATTTCGCGCAAAATTACTTTCCAGGAGGCGAAACTTACCCCAGAACAAAAAGCCAATATTGAGGCTGATGGTTTGGTGAAAGATCTGGTAGAACAGATTGCTTTCGAAGCCCGTAAAAGTGAATACATTGATCAGAAATCAGGAGTTTCGGCGAGGTTAACCATTTCTGCCTACGAAAACCTGATCAGCACTGCCGAAAGAAGAATGCTGATTTCGGGCGAAAAAAATACTTTTGTGCGTTTATCAGATCTTGCAGGAATTATTCCGGCGATTACGGGTAAAATAGAACTGGTTTACGAAGGCGAACTGGAAGGGCCGGCACATGTGGCAACGACATTGATAGGCAAGGCCGTTAAAACTTTATTTGCACGTTATTTCCCCGATCCGGAGAAAGCTAAAAAAAGCAAAACAGCCAATCCTTATACCGAAGTAACCGAATGGTTTACCGAAGGCAATAATGTGGATGTTACTGATACGCTAAGCAATTCGCAATATAAAAAAGCATTGATGCTGGTACCGGGTTTATACGATCTGGTAAAGAAATTCCACCCAAAACTGAGCGAAAACCAAACCTTGCTATTAATGGAGTTTGTATTGCACGGTTTGGCTGAATACTCGCAATTGAGCAAAAACTTTTTAAACGGCGGCTTCGGCTTCTCAGACATGTTTGGCAGTTTATTTAATGCCGAATTTGATGAGGAAGAGGACGAAGACGATTTCAGATAATTATTTCTATACAATTTTACTAGCTTTGACAACATTCTATCTAAACCATAGAATATTGTCGAAGCTTTTTTAATATCAACCATCCTGCTTAACATGGGAAGATTACCTTTTATTATTGCCGCCTGCATTTTTATTATTGCATTTGATATTTACTGCTATAAAGCCATTATTTCTGTTTTTAAAAAATGGAAACCGGGCACAAAAAAAGCATTTGGCATTGCTTACTGGGCTTACAGTGCATTATTGATTATAGGCGTTTTCTGTGGCATTTACCTCAATCTTTTCCTTACGTTAAGGGCGATTATTTTAGTTGCTTTCTTTTTAACGGTAGCCTGTAAACTGGCCATGTTACCCTTTTTGGTACTAGACGATTTGCGCAGGTTATCCATCCGCATTTTCAGAAAAAACAGAACAGTTGAGGTTTCTGGCGATACACAAGTAGCAGCCGCTTCAATACCGGGCGAACCGATATCACGTTCTGAGTTTTTGGTTAAAGCTGGATTGGTAGCCGCGGCTGTTCCTTTAACTTCGTTAAGCTGGGGCATAATTTCGGGTGCTTACGATTATCAGGTGCGAAGGGTAAATTTAATCCTCCCCAACCTGCCCAAAGCTTTTGATGGCATTACCATGGGGCAGATTTCGGATATCCATTCTGGTAGTTTTTACAATAAAACGGCAGTAAAAGGTGGTGTAGAAATGTTATTGGGCGAAAAACCTGATTTTATCTTTTTTACAGGCGATTTAGTAAACAACCTTACCAACGAAGTAAGGGATTATCAGGATATATTTTCGAAAGTAAAAGCACCGTTAGGCGTATATTCATCATTAGGAAACCACGATTACGGCGATTACTATTTCGGCAAAGAATCGTCGCCGGCTAAGGTAAAAAACCTGAAGGATATGGTTGACGTACACAAAATTATGGGTTACGACCTTTTGATGAACGAAAACCGCAGACTAAAGGTAGATGGTGAGGAAATCGGGATTTTAGGTATAGAAAACTGGGGCATGGGCCGTTTCCCGAAATACGGAAAAATGGAACAGGCTGTTCAAAATACAGATGATTTACCCGTAAAACTTTTATTGAGCCATGATCCTTCTCACTGGCGCGGAGAGGTTTTACAGAAATATCCGCAGATAGATGCCATGTTCAGCGGACATACGCACGGAATGCAGTTTGGCGTGCGTTTAAAAGAATATCAATGGAGCCCTGTGCAATATATCTACAAAGAATGGGCAGGTTTATACCAGGAGCAGAAACAACAGCTTTATGTTAACGTTGGTTATGGCTTTTTGGGCTATCCGGGTAGGGTTGGTATTTTACCTGAGATTACAATTTTTACACTGAAAAGAGCTTAATACTCTTTCAGCTTAGTCGTGGAGTATGTGTCATAATATATAACTGTCATCCTGAGCTTGTCGAAGGACCTTCATTAACCTTTTATAAGGCGTTTCGACAGACTCAACGTGACAAGCTTTTAAGAGACTAGACTTTTGATACAGCCACAAAATAACCGTCAGATGGTAACACCTGACGGCACTTTAAATTATCTTACCCCGCATTAAAGCGATAACCTACTCCCCTAACGGTTTGCAACAACTGCGGATTATCAGGATTCAATTCTATCTTTTTACGTAAGCGCACAATGTGCATATCGAGTGTACGGGTATTTACATCTGAATTGTACCCCCAAACTACCAGCATTAATTCGTCGCGGTTGATTACCTTACCCGGGTTGCGAAGGAAATAAAGCAGGATACGGTTTTCCAATATCGTTAACTCGATTTTTTTGCCATCCCTGAATAAAGTGTGGATGTTCGGATGGTGTTCCATATTACCAAAACGGTGGATCTCGGCAGAATCTTTATTCACGATAAATTTCACCTTGCTCTCCAACATGGCTACCAGAACATCCATATTAAATGGTTTAGTGATGTAATCAGACGCACCAAAATTATAGGCATCGATTTTATCTACGTCCTGTGCCTTGGCTGTCATCATAATTACCAGATTCTCAAAGCCCTGCTTACGCACATTTTCGCAAACTTCTGCACCTTGTTTTCCAGGCATCATCCAGTCCAATAAAACAATATCGGGCTGATCGGCCAAAATCATTCTTTCACCAGCCTCGCCATCATTTGCCTCAAGCACAGTATAGCCTTCAGCCTTTAAACGGTGGGCTACAAGAAAGCGAAGATTTTCATCATCTTCTACGATTAATATTTTTACTTCTTTAGACATTTTGTGTGTATTTAATACTGTTGTAATGTTGAAACGTTGTAATGTTTGAAGGTTAAGTCTAACTTTTCAACCTTCCAACCTCTAACCCTCCAACCTAATTATTATATGGTAGCACGATTTTAAACTCAGTGCCACTACCTACTTTGCTCTTTACGGTAATTTCTCCCTCCATAAAGTTAACCAGTTCTTTGCAGAATGCCAAACCCAGGCCAACACTGCCCATTTGGTTATATTCATTCTGGATCCTGAAAAACTTCTTAAATATATTGTTTAATTCTGACGATGCGATGCCAATGCCTTTATCGGTAAAACGGAACACCAAAACGCCCTTAATCAGCTTGGCGCTGATGTGCAGCTTTTTCTGATCGGGTTTCGAATATTTATAAGCATTCTCTGCCAGGTTATCGAACAAACTCCCCAGTAACACCGGATCTGTAATAAATGTTTTAAAACCGGCCACCTCATAGGTTATTTTAAAATCAGGGTGTTTCAAGGTATGCGATTCGATGGTACTTTCGATAAAATCGACAATATTAACCTCTTCCTGGTTCAGTTTGATGGCCTTATTTTCGATCTGCGTAAAAGCAAGCAGCTTGTTCATTAAACCGTTTAGCTTATCAGCTTCCTCATCCAATATCTTACCATAAAGCTGCTGTTCCCTTACACTTAGCGACGGCGCACTTTTAATGTTGTTCCCTGCAATTTTAATTACACTTACAGGCGTTTTAAATTCATGTGTAAGGTTATTTACGAAATCGTACTGCAGCTTAAACATTTTGCTGTTGATGTTCAGGTTACGGTAAATTAAAAAAGCCACCAATAATAATACGCCATATACCAACAGGAGCAGTAGGGCAATAGGCATAAAGTAGATAAAAATCTCCTTTTTGATATAAGATTTGGATGAAACGAGGTATAATTTAAAATCGGAAAATGCCCCCGGAAGCGCAATTTCTGTGGTAATATTTTCATCAGAGGTATCAATGGGGTCATAGGTTAACGGTTCTATCCGAATGGTTTGATACAATAATGGCCTGGTATTAACGATCTTTATTTTGTTGGCATCGAGCTTAAAAACGAGTACATCCTGCTGGTAAACCGGAGATGGGTTAAGCTTGCGCCTGATCATTTCTTTATAAGTCCTTAAATCATCGCGACTTGGAATATTAAGGTAGGTGATTTTATTTTCGTTGGAGTTTACGATAGAAAAATTCGTGAATAACTCTTCCTGCTTAGGTACTGATGCGGTATCCAGATCTTCGACAAAAGTAGCCAGTTTTATGGCAATGGCATTAAAATCGCTACCCACATTGAAAGAACGGGTATCATCTTCCGAATAGAGTTTTACCGAATCAGGCCTAACCCCTTTTCCAAACTGGTAAATTGATTTTGGGCCAATCCCAAGGTGGTTGGCATTGATACCATCTTTAACGGGAACATTTTTTACCTCCGTATCGTAAAAAGTAACTTTTGAAATAAAAGGGTATTTCAGCATCACCGTATCTACAAACTTCGCCGCTGTTGACGAATCCAAAAAGCCGTTATAGTAAGAAACTTCTGGCATTTTGTTCTGAAAGAAATCGTTGTAGGGTTTAATACTCTGCTCCAGCACGTTTACCTTTTCTGAAACAAAATCATTCTCTATCGATTTTTTACTGTAGTTAAACGCTAAAAAAAGCGAAAGGATAAAAAGAATTGAAATGAGCACAATGAAGGTTACGCCAAGGGAGAAATTTTTACGGTAACTGCTTTTTTTATCTAAGGCCATACCTATTTCTTACCTAGATTATCCTGCAAAAATTCTTCGAGGGCTTTGTACAGCGCGGTTCTGCTCTGTTGGCGCACTACCGGATCGGGGCCTTCCTCTTTTTCGATATAGGTAACCTGAACATTGCGTTTTTTAAGCTCTTTGATGAACTGTACGCCCTCTGCTACGTTTACGCTTGGATCTTTAGGATTCTGGGCTATAAAAATAGGGGCTTTAAACCTATCGGCATGGAACACAGGCGATGCAAAGCGCATGTAATCGGTTTCGGTTATCGGATTGCCTACAATTTCGTAATACATCTGCAATTTGGCCTTTAAAAACGGTGGAAAGGTTTTCAGGTAACTGAACAGGTTGATTACACCCGAATTTGATCCGCCGCATTTATAAAGATCGGGATTTTTATACAAACAATTTAAGGCAATGTAACCTCCAAAACCATTACCATAAATGGCAATCTTTTTAGGGTTTGCAATTTTTTCGGCAATTAGCCATTTTACGCCATCGTTAACATCCTCCTGTATCTTATCGCTCCACTGTTTAAAACCGGCTGCATAAAATGATTTTCCATATCCGGTAGAACCACGGTAATTTACCTGCAAAACAGCATAACCACGGTTGGCCAGAAACTGTACCTCTGCATTATATCCCCAGCTGTTTCTTGATTTTGGTCCATTATGCGGAAACACTACCACGGGCAGGTTAACAGCCTTCTTGTTTTTAGGCAGGGTTAAGTAACCGTTAATGGTTAAACTATCGCGGCTTTTAAAACTGATGGGTTTCATGGCGCACATATCCTCCGGTTTTATAGAAGGACTTACATCAGTAAGTTTTTTTAGCCTGTTATCACCTGCTGTGTACAGATAATAGGAACCTGGATTTTTATCCGTAAAAGTGCGTATCACAAACACTTTATCGGTTTTATCCTTATCCATAATTACCCACTCCGTACCCGGCAAAAACTGATCTATCCTCGAATAGGCCAGTTTTGTGCTGTCATCAAGGTAATATTTTTCCCTTTTCCAGGTTTCGCAGGTTGCAAAAAGCATTTTCTTACGGAAACGCGAGTAGGTTGCATCAACTACATTAAGGGTATCGTTGGCAAAAAGAACCTTTTTTTCTTTTCCGGTTTTTAAATCGAGCGCAACCAGTGCATTTTTATCACGGTTAACACCCGAAATGGCGTAAAGTAAATTTGGCTCATTTTCGGAAAAGGCGATGGGCTGTAAAGTAGTCTCAAAATTATTGGTAATTACGGGTGCAAAAGCCTGATTTTCATTTTCACGGTACATCAAGGTTTCATTTACCCCATCGCTGGCAACAGCAATTTTAAGTACGCCTTTACTATCTGTCATCCACCTGGTAACATTACCCGGGTTTTTAGCTGCAATTTCCATTGCGCCATTGCGTACATTTAAGCGGTAAACATCAAATAGTGTCGAATCGCGCTTATTGGAAGCTACAACAATGTACTTATCATCAATCAGCTGATCTTCAATTACCCTCAACCTGCTTTTCTCGTTGGCACTTAACTGTACCTGTTTACTCCCATCTTTATTGATCACGAAAATATCCGAACGGCGCTCTTTAGATCCATCCTCGGTATAATAAATCAGTTCGTTATTGCTCGTCCAGAATTGGAAGCTGATACTTTTTCCATTTAAATGTGTAAGCTGTACACTGTTGCCCGTAGCCAGGTCTTCGACAAAAAGATTTAGTTTTTTATCCTGGAGTTTTAAATAAGAAAGGCTTTTCCCATCCGGCGAGATGCGGTAATAGGCTTTATCCTGCGTTTTAAAAAAATCATCCACGGGAATAGTATTATTGTTTGAACCATTACAGGCCCAGATCAATACAACCATTAGCAATAGGGAAACTCTCTTCAGCATAAATAAATCCTTCACCGGATGACAAAAATAAGTAACATATCAACTTTACTGCGATTTACACCAACAATGTTACTTATGCAAATAATAATAAGTTGTGGTTCAATTTAGTATTTATAAAATTTACACAAAATAAAATACAGGTAACATTTAAAATACGTTTTATATCAATAACTGTTTTAGCTAAAGATGTATTAAAATGTTACATTTAAAACTTATAATTTAGGGTTTATGAACCGTCTGCTTTTCATCATATTCTTATTGCTAACACTCGGTGCCGGTGCACAAACATTCCGCCCCAACCAGCAGGTTACACCTGATGAAAGCACTTTGGCCATTCAATATTACCAGGATGGAGATTATGAAAAAGCGGTTGTACTGTTAGAAAAACTTTATTCAATTCCTAATAACGAAGCATATTTCGATCTTTATTTTAATACACTGCTTAAGTTAAAGCGTTACGATGTGGCAGAGAAAGTTGTTAAAAAGGAAATTAAAAAAAGCCCGCAGAGCGAGCTTTATCCTATAGCACTGGGCAAGCTTTACCAGGAGAAAGGCGATGCGCAGGCAGCTGGTAAAATTTTTAATGATGTAATAGCAAAACTACCGAAAGAAGAATTTAAGATCCGGAACCTGGCCAATAGTTTTTACCGTTTCGAAAATTACGATTTTGCTGTTTTAACTTTTAAACAGGGCAGAAAACTGTTGGGAAACGATCAGGCTTTTGCTTTCGAATTGTTGAACATCTACCGTTTCAAAAAGGATAAACCCATGCTGATGCAGGAATACCTGGATGCAATGGCTACCATGCCACAGCTTTTACCACAGGCCGAGGCAGTACTTTCCTCTATTTTTGAAGATAAAAATGATTACCAGACTTTCCAGTCGGCTATTCTAAAAAAGATACAGAAAGAACCTGATGCAGAAATTTACATCCAGCTGCTTACCTGGAATTATATACAGCAACAGGAATTTGATATGGCGCTTCGCCAGTTAATTGCCTTTGATAAACGTACCAAGGCCGATGGAGGAACCTTATTTAATGCCATTTACACTTTCGTAGATAATGGTGCTTACGAAACGGCGATTAAAGCTTACGAATATCTGCTTACCAAAGGAAAGGATAACCAATATTACCTGCCATCGAAGATCGAAATGCTCAATACCAAATACAACCTGCGCACAAACGGGAAATACGCAGTTGCCGACCTCGATCTTTTGGCTAAGGATTACGAAGCATTATTGGAAGAAAACGGCAAAAACAGAAATACACTTTTCGCGATAAAAAAACTGGCCAACCTGCAGGCTTATTATCTAAATCAACCTGATAAAGCAGAAAAAGAACTGGAAAACGCGATTAAAATGCCAGGAATCAATGATATGGAGCTGGGCCAGCTGAAACTTGATTTAGGCGATATCTACATCCTAACCAACCAGCCCTGGGAAGCTTTTTTGGTTTACGAACAGGTAAGCAAACAGTTCGAAGGTCAGCCTGTAGGCAACGAGGCCCGTTTCCGCAGCGCCAAACTTTCTTTTTATCAGGGTAATTTCGAATACAGCAACGGGCAGTGTTTGGTTTTAAAAGCGGCTACCTCACAGTTGATTGCCAACGATGCGCTGAATTTGAGTTTATTGATCAGCGATAACATCCAAACACCTGCTGATAGCAATGCCTTAAAAATGTATGCCGATGCAGAAATGCTGTTGTTCAGGAACCTGCCGGAAAAAGCAGTAAAAAAAATGGACAGCATTGCCGTTGCCTATCCGCAGAACAGTTTGGCCGATGCCATTATGATGAGCAAAGCCAGAATTTTTATTAAACAGAACGATTTTCAAAAAGCAGCCGATATCCTTAAAAAAGTAACGGAAGAATTTAAAGACGGAATCTGGACAGATGATGCACTTTTTACGTTGGGCGACCTGTACGAAAAGAAACTGAACGATATTGCCCAGGCAAAAATTTATTTCCAAAAACTGATTACAGATTATCCGGGCAGCATGTTCAGTGCAGAAGCCAGAAAAAGGTTTAGGAATTTACGCGGAGACGGGGTTTAGTTTTTTTGTTCATTAGTTCATTTGCCATTGGTTCATTGGGAACTGCGATGTTGGTTAATCGGTTAACTGTTTACCCTTCGACTACGCTAAGGTGGTTAATTATATTGCCCTTATTTTTTTATTGTTATGATTGCTGCTGGCGAAGTGTCAAGCCCCAAACGCACAGCCCCACCTTTAACGTCATTTCGACTGAAGCACAGTCCCGAATATTCGGGAGAGAAATCTATCTCGAAATGGTAAAGCAGATTGTCAATTGAAAGCTATTGTTTATTGTTATGATTGCTGCCGGCGAAGCGCTAACCGCCAAACCACTTAAAATCTTAATTGATAAATGATTTGATTCGTAGCCAGATTGTTAAAAATCTTAATTTTCTTAACTTCTTAATGGTCAATAAAAGATTAATTAACGCCAAACGCCGAGCCCAGCACCAAACTAGATTAAGTATACTTCATAAATTGGTACGCAGCAGAAAGTATCAGTCCTAAGATCCCTATAATCAAAATCCTTTCGCCATGAGCCCGATCTGCGGGAGCGTAATTAAATACACGTTCTCCATTTGGCAATGTTCTTTTATGCGTACGTAAATAAGCCCCGATAATGATGGCAATTAATCCGCCAAAAACGGCCAAAATATAACCTGCTACAATCAACACTTTCGGACTTTCTTCAGGTTCGGCTAACGCTTCTAACCTTTTTTCTTTAAATGCTTCAATCTGACTAACATTTACCTCTATATCGCGTTCTTTTAATATTTTCTTTGCCAATAAAAAATCTAAACTGCTCCACTCATCCTGTTTTTCGATAATTTCTTTCAGTTCTTCGTTACTGAAATCAAAAATGTAATAGCCCGGATCGATATCAGCTAAATCCTGCTCTGCAAGTTGTAGCAGCAAAGTGTCGGCCCGTTCAAAATCGACAGGCTTTAACTTTATTCTAAAATCTTTATTGATTTCATTATTGGCAAACGAAACATCAAAGTTTTCAGAAACATCCTCAATCCCACACTCAATCCCATTTTCTCTAAATGTTTCGGCCAATGCTAAAGCTGCCGCTCTATCGTTAAATCGCTGGAAAGTTATAAAATCAGGCATAATTGGGTTTACTGGGTTGCTGGTTAATCGGTTAATTGTTTACCCTTCGACTACGCTCAGGGATTAATTGTATTGCGCTAATTGTTTTATTGTTATGATTGCTACCGGCGAAGCGTCAAGCCACAAACGCACAGCCCCACCCTTAACGTCATTTCGACTGAGCACAGTCCCGAATATTCGTGAGAGAAATCTATCTCGAAATGGTAAAGCAGACTGTCAATTGAAATTTATTTTTTATTGTTATGATTGCCGCGGTGAAGCATCAACCGCCAAACGATTTAAACTCTTCATTCATTTATAAATCGTTAGATTCATAGCCAAATTGTTAAAATCTTAATTTTCTTAACTTCTTAATGGTCAATAAAAAGTTAATTAGCCAAACACCTGTCTCTTAACGCTCTATACTACGCATCTAGCGCAATAATGGTAAGGGTTAACAACAAAATGAAACATATACCGGCCAGTATCAGTATCCTCGCGCCGTGCTGTCGGTCGGTTAATGAGTAAGAAAACACTTTTTCGCCAGTAACCAGCGTTTTTCGTTTTTTCATTAAATCCCAACCAATTACAAGGCCTAAAATACCGCCAAAAATTGCAGTGAGGTAACCAGTATAAATGTAATTGCGTGTAGAATTATCTATTTTTTGAGAAGCGTTATTTCGTATCATGCTAAAACAAGTGGATCCTACAAATTTAGTTGAATATCACCACTTAAAAGAATAAAAAGCATAATCCATACATTTTTTAACGTTTATATATTATTTACCTTTGCAGCATGTACTTATATAATGTTACGCTCATCCTCGAAGATGCAGCAGCCCAAGAATGGTTACAATGGATGCAGGATGTTCATATCCCTGAGGTAATGGCAACAGGTTTGTTTGTTTCCAACCGTTTATTAAAGGTTGTCGATTCGCCCAACGAAGGGGTAACTTATTGTGCGCAATATGTTGTAGAAAACATCGAACAGTACAATAAATACCAGGAAGAGTTTGCTCCAGCTTTACAGGCCGTATTGAACGAAAGATACAAAAACCGTTTTGTGGCTTACCGCAGTTTGATGGAGTTTGTTGCATAGGTTTAAAATGAATGAATTTTGAATGATTGAATTTTGAATGATTGAATTTTGAATGATCAAATAGAAACCAGAACATTCAATCACTCAATAATTCAATCACTCATTCATTCAATAATTACCTTAGCTTCTCATTATTCTTATGTCTGTCGGCATCGCGGATACTCTTTTTTTCGAGGTTCTTTTCTAATGCATCGGTTAGGTTTATGCCGGTTTGATTGGCCAGACAGATCAGCACAAACATTACATCGGCCATCTCATCGGCAAGGTTTACTTCTTCATCGCTTTTTTTAAACGATTGCTCTCCATATTTACGGGCCATAATCCGTGCCACTTCTCCAACTTCTTCCATCAAAATGGCAGTATTGGTTAATTCGTTAAAATAACGGATACCTGTTGTTTTAATCCATTTATCTACCGTTTCCTGTGCTTCGTTAATGGTCATTTTCTTTAAAAAGTTATTTTGCTACCGCAAGTTTTGATATATTAGCCATAATGTAATCATCATATCATTACAAACGCTACATCACAATACTAAATAAAAATTATCTAAATGACCTCTATTTTCAGTAATCAGCAGCAAAAAGCTATCAGTTTTATTTGGGTATTGGGCATTATTATCGCCTTTCTCCAGATCAGCAATTATTTCATCAATAACTACGGGCCCGATAATTCATTTTACAATTATTTATGGGAAACACAGAACTGGTTTCTGGAAAGCCTTGTTTTTGCCTGGTACTTCTACAGAAATAAACTGATCACTAAAGGGATAATTATCCAGATATTGTTTATGCCCTACTATATTTTTAAAGCAGATTGGTCTGGTTTTTTAGATTATCACCTCGAAATTGAGAATAGTGAGCAGATTTATACCATTGTAAATTTTGCCACTTTTATAGTTCCACTTATCTTATTTACCATTTTTTATTACCGTGCCGAAACCAAACCTGCGGGAGTATCGAAAATAAAGGCACTTACGGTACAATTTGTTTTCACCTTAATTTTCAGCTATATCCTATCATCCGATCCCGATTCGCTGTACAATTTTATCGGCGGTATTGTTGGCACTTCGCTTTACCTTAAAGACGCTGCAGTATGTGTTATTTTTATGTTGATTGCTTTTAAAACCGTTTCTGTTTTAATTGC
>NZ_DJDT01000022.1 GCF_002432345.1 Pedobacter sp. UBA5917 | reverse complement strand
GCGGCATAGGAGCGGAAAAAATCCTTATATTTTATCAGTATTAACTATAGTATAGTATTTTTAATGCTTCAGTTTTTTTAAACCTGCCACTTTTTTAAAGGGCTAAAATGTGTTTCCTGCTTATCGGCACTGGTTGCAAACATAAAATCGTTGCTAAAGTCGCTGTTATAAACCCTGAAAGAGATTTGCCATTCATCCTTCAGCATATCCGGTACAAACTGAAAGAAAACACGTTCGAAAAGTTCAAAATTGATATCCGGCTGGCACACCACCATATACTCATGGTCTGAGTTGGCGATTACCTGATGAACAAGCTTTGGCCACCGGGAGATAATCTCTGCAGGCAGACTCTGAAAATGCTGTTTCTCGATCAGCTTGGCGGCATCCCTGAGCATTGTCGTAGAAAGCTCGCCTTCCAGAATAGCCCACTCCCCGTTCTCATTTCCGATGCTGCACAAAAGTTCGTCGCCATCAAGTACCGACCATGGGCCGGAAGATGAAAACCGGATCAGCTTATAATGCTGATCTTCTCCATTGCCGTCTGTAAAAAAATAATCAAGTTCAGTCATGCTATTCCCCTCTTATTGCCCAATAATTTTTCGGAAGGTTAAATTTACCCTTGCTCCCATTGTTTTTGAAGACTTTGCTATCCGGTGATCCCATTTAGACTGCAGATCGCCTTTCATTAAGAGCAATGAGCCATGCTCGAGTTTTATTGTATATTTTTCGCTGTGATCAGCTTTTTTTCTGATATCAAACGGACGCACCTGTCCGAGCGAAAGCGAAGCAATAACAGGATGTGAGCCCATTACGGTTTCATTATCACTGTGCCAGGTAACAGAATCCTGGCCATCGCGGTAATAGTTTAAAAGTACACTGTTAAAGCTGATGCCTGCAACAGGTTCGATGAGTTGTTTTAACCGCAAAAGTTCATCGGTCCATGCCAAAGGCGTTGATTTTCCAAGCGCATTATAATCCAGTCCGTCCGGATCGCCATACCATGCCGAAAGCCTTGGCGTAAGCACTTCCTTATCGTACATTTTAACTGTTTTCTGTGTCCACGGTGTATATTCGATCATATCCGAAAGCATCTTGTGGCCTTCCTTTGCCGGAATAAATCCTGGCAGGTATTCCAGCACTTCGCTGGGAAGGCCGGGTGTTTGCCCCGATTCGCCAAAAAAACTCAACTGCTCCATCCTTTGCAAATATGCAAAACATTTTTAAAATACTAAAATTATTAGTATTTTTTTTTAATAAAAATGCTTATTGATCGGATATGTTAATGAAGATAACCTGGGGAAAATCATCCCCAGGATTATCAGGATGTGCACTCCCCGGCCGTATGAGATCGACCGGCGCTAACCAAACGTGGCACAATTTAAGGTAGTTATCTTGCAACATATAGAATACTGCTTAACCGCTGCCTGCATTGATAATCGGGAATAAAAAGATAATCCGCGTTTATCTGTTTGCATCTGTGGTTAAAAAGAACTTAGCATAATCATATGGGGCGTAGGCTTATTTTTCTAACAGGGCAAAAGTGCACCAGAGGTACGGAGATTGCCCATGCGAATCGCCAACATTGCGCGGGCGGTCGTAATAGTACTGTTTATCATTTTTCTTATTTGTTCCTACACAAACTTCGGCCACATCGCCTTTTTCGTTGATGTAGGGAACCAATGCCAGCCACGCTTTGCGGGCAACCGGCGCGTATTCCTGCTTATCCAGCCAGCCCCGCTTTACACCCGAAATAAGCGCATAGGTAAACATTGCCGATCCTGATGTTTCGGCCCAGCAATCAGCTTCATCAATCAACTGGTTCCACATTCCTCTTGGCCTCTGGTAATCTTTCAAGCTCTTCATCATGGTTTGGTAACCCTGTAGAATACGGCCACGGTCTTTATTATTTTTGGGCAAAAGGCGTAAAAGTTCGGCCATGCCTGCAGCCATCCAGCCATTGCCACGCCCCCAATAAAAGGGCACATCGGGTGCATGGTAAAAAAGACCGTTAGGGCGCTGTAACTTATCCAGGTACATCACCATTTCGCTGGCGGCCCTATCGATATATTTCTGATCGCCGGTAGCTTTAAAAGCCTGTGCCTGTACAATGGTGATCATATACATATCATCAATCCATAAACGGGTTTGCCACGAATATCCTTTGCTGTTCCATTCCTTCTGTTCGGCATTTGCACGCTCGGGCAGGCTCCACTGTGTATCGGCATAAGGCAGGCCCTGCTCGAGGTATTTTTTATCTTTGGTAGCCTGATAGAATTCTAAAGGAAGGCTGCCGAACATATTCAGATCGACATGGTTCATGATGGGCAATAACTGTTTCTCTTCTGAATTGAGCTTTTCGAACCGATCCTGCAATAACGAAAAAAGCTTTTTATCTTTAGTCTGTTCTGCATACTTAATGGCTCCGGTCCAGTTAAAAGTTTCGGGATAACTGATCCATTTTCCGGCATGAAGCATATGCTTTCTATCCAAAAAACGGTAAGCAAGCCTTTTCCCCACCTCTTTCGGGCCAAATCCTTCAGGAAAGTCTTTTAGCAGATTACCCTGGGCAAATAAGAACTGGCAGGGAACCGACAGCACCAGTAAGGTTAATAATTTTTTACTCATAGATTTATAGTTTGGTTTAAATTGTATTAGCGGAAAACTTTTTCCTTCAGAAAAATATAATCCGAAACCACGTTCAACATGGTTTGATAGTATACATTCTTGTTTAATCCTTCGCCACTAAAGCATACTGCATGGCCTTTACCCTGCCCTATTTCGGAAAAAACCAATTTAAAATCGGGCGAATATAGCCAGCTATGCATTACCTGATCATTTTGACCAATATGGCATTCGATGTTACAAACACCGGGCTGTACACAGGTAAAACCCAGGCTATAATTTACAGTCAGCTCTACTACTCCATAACCTAAAAGATCTACCAGTACTGCTACTGTTTTAATCTCTTTTTTGGTATTTTCTTCCATAACATTGTTTTACACAACGGTTATAAAAAGCGCTGTGGTGTGATTGGACTTAACAGATCAATTTAATATCCCGGATTTTGTGCCAGCCTTGCGCCATTATTCCTTTCTATTTCGGAAGCTGGTATGGGCCATAGGTTATAGGTTGGTAAAATATCATTGTAATAAGGATTGTACTTTTTCACCCTGTCGTAAACCAGTCCCAGGCGCATTAAGGTAATCCTTCGTTTTTCTTCCGAACCCAGCTCGCGCATACGCTCATCGAGGATATAATCGATATTTACACTTGCCGGCAATACAGGCGAGGCATTGGCCCTGCTGCGTACCACATTGATATCTGCAGCGGCCTTATCGAGCTGACTTAAGCCTAAATAGGCTTCGGCCCTTAACAGATAGGTTTCAGCCAGTCTGAACATGTACTGATCGGCATAAGTACCACCGGCACTGGCTTTGAGCAAGAGCTGCGATTTATCCTGGAACATCCCATCAGGGTGATCGCCCGGGGTGGTAACCTTCGATTGGAAGGCATAAAAGTCCCTGCGGGGCACAGTGATACCGGCCGGCGGATTGATGGTTGAAATGGTTTGGCCAAAGCGCGGATGGGCGGGATTGGTAACCTTAAATTCGCGCACAAAATTGAAAGGTGCGTTTCTGAGATCATTGTTAAAATCGCTCTGCCAGATCACATCCGAAAAATATTTGGTGGGTATTGCCCAGCCGATGCCACGGCCACCGGTATAATCGCTTATCGGATATAAAAATGGCTGTACGCTGCTGCCTGCAAGTCTGAAAGTAAGAAACTGCGGAGCAAAATGCCGCTCCATCTGATACGAACCGCCAATTCCAGTTGATACGGTACCACCACCCGGTACATCGGTTTCGAATTGGATTACCCAAAGGGCTTCCCTGTTGGTTCCGTTTTTCCGGTTCTGGTTGCCCCTTTGAAAAAGATCCCAATATACATTTTTAGTGGCATCTGTTGATTTTACCCCGAACCTGTTCGTCATTAAACCTACATTGGGGTTGCTGATCACGCTTGTTGCCGCATCTGCAGCATTCTGGAACTGCCCTGCAGCAAGGTAAACTTCCGACAAAAGATGATAAGCAGCCAGATTATTTACTTCTCCGTCCTGCACCAGGTTAATGGCGGGGAGGTTAGTTGCCGCAAATTTAAGATCGCTGATGGCCTGCTCAAGCACAGCTGTTTTTGTGGCCCTTACATAATCTGTTTTGGGATTAACAGCCTCTGTAATACTCAATGGTACCCCACCATATAAATAGGCCAGTGTGCGGTAAGCCATACCCCTGAAAAATTTTGCACGGGCTTCCATCAGTGTTTTTTCAGGAGCGGTTAGTTGAGAGCCGGGAATACGGTCGATAATGGTATTCGATTCGGCTACAATTTTGTACAGGGAAGTCCAGTGGATCAACGGGATTTCGGTACTTAAGGGAGAATATGCGGCAACCATATTGGTATGCCTGGTGGTAGCCGGCTGACCATCGAAAACCAGATCACAGCCAAATACATAATCGAAAGGGCGTTGTTCGCCACTGTTATAAAATTCGCTTCTTACGCGGTTATATTGGTTATTCAAGGCCGCTTCGTAATCTTTAGCGGTGATATAAGCATTATCTGTTATTAAGAAATCGAGTGGTTTTTCGTTCAGAAAATCCTTTTTACAGGAAACAAAAGAAATGGCAATAGCCGCTATAATGAAGGTAATCTTTTTCATCGGTTTTAATTTAAAATGTAACATTTAAGCCCACAGCATATCCTTTAAATACAGGCCGTCCATCATTTGTGAGGCCCTGGTTGGTTTCCGGATCCCAGCCTTCCCAATTGGTCCAGGTGGCCAGGTTCCGTCCGCTTACAAAAACATTCAGGTTCTGCAGCTTCATCTTTTCGATCAGTTTTCCGCTGAATTTATAGGACAGTGATACATCCTGCAAACGCACAAAACTGCGGTTCTGGAAAAGTGGCGGATTTAAAGTAGCCGATACAAATGACCGTGGATATTTACCGTTTGGATTATCGGGCGACCAAAAATCTATCCCGCTCAGGTAATTGTTCCTGATGGCATTATCATCCCTGATCACCCTGGGTGTATTACCGGCGAGGTAAGATTTTGAACCGCCCTGGATCGAATTAAAGAAAACGCTCAAAGTAAAATTTTTATACTGAAAATTGTTTAACAGGCTTAACCGGTATGCAGGTGCAGATGAGCCCAAAATGGCCCTATCGCTGGCATTGATTACCCCATCG
The DNA here is from genome assembly GCF_002432345.1 of Pedobacter sp. UBA5917. GTDB lineage: Bacteria > Bacteroidota > Bacteroidia > Sphingobacteriales > Sphingobacteriaceae > Pedobacter. The sequence goes on along the minus strand of NZ_DJDT01000022.1, from coordinate 2,422 downwards.
CCATTCTGATCAACAATGCGGTAAGTACCGGGCGAATAACCTGTAGGTATCTTTTCGCCGATCTGGTAAATCCCGTTTACCTGGTAATCATAAATTACCGCGGTTGGCTGACCAATAAAAAGCCCGCTCTGCGGCAGATCATCTTCCACGCCATCGCCATTAAGATCGCCCAAAAGTTTAACTATTTTATTGGTGTTGCGGGCAAAACTTAATGTAGAATTCCATTGGAATCCACCACTATTGATATTTTTCGAGTTTAAAGAAAGTTCGATGCCCTTGTTGTTCAACTGCCCTATATTGGTAAGGATATTATTAAAACCTGTTATTACCGGAATATTAACCGAATACAGCAGGTCGGTAGTTTTCGTATTGTAATACTCCACTACGCCCGATAGCCTGTTCTTCAGGATGCTAAATTCTAGACCGAGGTTAGCTCCGGTGGTACGTTCCCATCTTAAGTCGGGATTGGGGAGCGAATTAACCTGTTGCCCCAGTTGGGTTGAGCCACCATCGCCAAAAACATACGAGGCCCCAACACCAACAGCAGCCAATGAGGAGTAACGCGAAGTCTGGTTTCCGGCAACGCCATATCCTATCCTCAATTTAAGATTATCGATCCAGTTTACTTTAAAAAATGATTCTTTTGAAATATCCCAACCTACCGACAGGGATGGAAAAACGCCATATTTATTATTCTCTGCAAAGCCAGAAAAACCGTCTCTTCTTAGGGTACCTGTAAACAGGTATTTGCTCTCGTAATTGTAATTTAAACGGATCATCTGATAGTTCAATGCCTCTTTCCAGGCGTTTGAAATGGCAAACCTGTTGGTTCCCTGCTGCAGGTTATCGTAACCCAGTGTTAACCTCGAAAAACCTGTAGAATAAGCTCTTGTATAGCTATTTTCGCGTTCGCTGGCGCCATAAAGCAGTGTTGCGGTAAAACTGTGCTTGCCTATCGTTTTGTTATAGGTTAAAAGGTTATCGAAGGTATAATCGTAATAAGTTGTATTTTCTTTCGAGGCCTGGCCGGTAAGGTTGGCATCGTACATATTGGAAATGTTTTTCAGATCGAGGCGGTAATTGTTACCGAAACTGATTTTATAGCTAAGGCCTTTAACCGGTAGCTGTACATTGGCATATACGTTGGCAAAGAAATAGTTGTGCCGGTCGTAATCATTTGCCTGATAGTTTAGAAACGGATTAACCAGGTTAGTGGCAAAAGGATTGATTTTATAATTCCCGTTATTATCCCAGGGTAAAATCAATGGCGACATGAGGTTAATATCGGTAAAATTTGGTTCTACGCCATCCTCGTTGGTAAAGGTTCCGAATGATTGCAAACCAATGGTTAACCAGTTGGTTGCTTTTGATTCGATATTCGCCCTGATGGTTTTTCTCTTAAAAAGATCGTTTTTGATAAAACCCGAATTTTTCGTCAGGCTTCCTGATAAGAGATAGGTAACTTTTTCGCTTCCGCCCGATACGCTAAGTTGGTTATCGATAATAGATCCTGTTCTCGTGGCTTCATCAAACCAGCTAAAATCGTTCGGCAGCAGATTACCCTGCGCATCTTTCATTGAGGCATCAACCCTCGAAACCAGATCGAATGCAGGGTTTGGCTGGGTAAAATCGGGTGCCAGAAAAGCCTGATCGTAATACAGATACTTCACATGGTCCAGGTATTCATCCCTGCCCATTGGCTTTAAATCTATATTGGGTTTTTGGGTGGCAAATTGCGTTGAAAATGATATTTTGGTTTGCCCAATGGAGCCTTTTTTGCTGGTAATTAAAATCACCCCATTTGCGGCCTGTGCACCATATACCGCGGTTGCGCTCGCATCTTTTAATACATCGATAGAGGCGATATCATCAGGATTGATCGAAGTTAACGAACCAAGGTACTGTACCCCATCTAAAATAATCAGGGCATTCTGATTGCCGCCCAGCGTATTCTGTCCACGTATACTGATGGATGGTGTGGCACCTGCCCGGTTTACCTGGCCAACATTTAAACCCGGAACCGTTCCCTGCAGGAGGTTGGCCACATTTGTGGTGGGCGCATTCCTGAAATCGTCTAAATTTGCCCGCACTACAGAACCCGTTACATCGGCTTTCTTCTGTGTACCATACCCCACCACCACCACTTCATCCAAATCTGATTGGGAGGATTTTAAAACAATGTTGATGTTTTTAAGGCTACCAACCTCTTTCTCCTGTACATCATAACCGATATATGAAAACGAAAGAACAGCCTGTTCGTTCGGAACGGCGATTTTATAAACTCCGTTTTCGTCGGTTACCGTAACCGTTTGGCTATCTTTTACCTTAACAGAAACCCCTGGAATGGGTGATTTGGTTTTTTCGTCGGTTACTTTACCTGTAACGATGATATCGGCTCGGCCAACAGCGGCAAACCGTGGCC
>NZ_DJDT01000129.1 GCF_002432345.1 Pedobacter sp. UBA5917 | reverse complement strand
CAGCCATTATCGTGGTAACCTTCCACCTTACCGAACCCTTAGGAACAGGCCACCTGGATATATTGGTTAATCATGGCTATCTGGCAGTTGATTTTTTCTTTCTGCTGTCGGGTTTTGTAATTGGTTACGCTTACGATGACCGTTGGCATAAAATGACGATTGGTACTTTCTTCAAACGCCGCATCGAACGGCTGCAGCCTATGGTGATATTAGGTATGACCCTGGGCGCAATCGGATTTTATTTTACAGACTCAACCATCTGGCCGCTCATCCATACCGTTCCGTTGTGGAAAATGTTACTGGTAATGCTTATCGGTTATACCATTTTACCCATTCCTTTATCAATGGATATAAGGGGCTGGGAAGAAATGCATCCGCTCAATAGCGTTGGCTGGTCGTTGTTTTTTGAGTATGTTGCCAATATCATGTACGCCATCGGCATCCGCAAATTTTCAAAAACGGCATTGGGTATTTTGGTTTTTATTGCTGCTGTAGCGTTAGCACATCTGGCCATTACCAGCCCTGGAGGGGATGTAAGCGGTGGCTGGACACTCAACTGGGAACAGGTACGCGTGGGCATTACACGTACCATGTATCCATTTTTTGCAGGACTGCTTCTCTCACGGATTGCAAAACCGACCCGCATTAAAAATGCCTTTTTATGGTGCAGCCTGTTGGTGGCCATTGTTTTATACATGCCGCGCATAGGTGGAGCCGAACATGTTTGGATGAATGGCATTTATGAATCGGTATGTATCATCATTGTTTTTCCGCTAATTGTTTACCTGGGTGCAAGTGGCATTATTAAAAGCGAAACAGAGCGTAAGCTTTCCAAATTCCTGGGCGATATATCCTATCCGCTTTATTTGGTACACTATCCGTTGGTGTATTTTTATGTGGCCTGGATCAGTAATAATAAAGGCGTAACCATTGTTCAGGCCTGGCCTTATGCGCTATTAATTTTGATCGGCAGTATTGTGCTGGCTTATGTTACTTTGAAATGGTATGATGAGCCTGTTCGCAAATGGCTGAGAAAAAAACTTGGCTAAATGGGGCATTATTGTACTGCCCGTCAATAAAAAATATGATAAAATAGTGCTAAATCGTACCTCTGGAAGTTGGATTTTCGGGCTGAATATGATTAAATTCGCCCCCGAATAAATTTAGCGGCTAAATAGCCCACAGAGAAACCAAACATAAAATGGAAGAAAACGATTTTGTATCTATCTGGCTTGAAGAAAGTGGAAACCCGGCCATTGAAGAACTTGCAAAGGCCAATGCCGAAATTTCAGATAAAACAGCAAAAATATTAGCTGAAAAAGCACTTACCGGCAAAGATCTTTCTGTAATGGTAGATATCAATCCGATAGAAATAGAAAGGTGGCTTAACGGCAGGCATACTTTTAGCATTAATGTATTAAAAGAAATCTCGGCCAAACTAAACGCGTAGAAACGCAGCAATTTAGCTTTACACTTAAACCGTATGTTTTTAACTGCGATTTAAGTGTAGGCCCAATCGATGATCTGTTTCAGCGATTTCTTTATTTCTGCCTGTCCTTCCTCTCCCTTAACATCAATACCACAAAAAGTGCCATTATTCTGCGAGTAAAGCGAAAGGTAGTATATACCACTGATCAGGATGGCTTCGATAGCACGGAGATTTTTATCCTTACCCTTAAAATGATCGTCGTAAACACTCGCAAAGAGTTTTTCGCCTACTTCTTCACGCTGACGGTTAAGCTCTTTTAGCGGCTCAAAGTCTTCAGAAATGCCCCAGGTAATGATCTTTCTCATTTCTTCGCTGCCCATTAGCGCATCTAACTGATCTATAAGCAACTGATAAGCCATTTTCTGACCAGCATCGGCCTTGTTCTGCTCAATAACATACTGGGTTTGCTCTTCGCTAAATCTCCAGTAATCTTTGGTAAAAAGATATTCTTTTACAAGTCCTTCCAAACCGCCAAAATATTTATACACCAGTTTTCGGTCTACATTGGCTTTTGCTGCAACCTGCATTACATTTAAACCCGCAAAACCGCTTTCGGTTAGGATAATGCCAAGCGAATCTATAAGTTTTTGTTTTGTTCTTTCTTTGTTTCTTAGAGGTCCGTCGGTTATTTTTCTACCCATTGAAATGCGTTTTAACGCGCAATTTGCAATTTTCTCCTTGATTTTTCAAATCATTACGGTCTTATCTTTTATTTTTTGGTAAATGCATGTTCATCTGGCTTATAATAATCAATAACATTTGATTTAACTATCTTTTAAGTAGATAAGTAATAACTGATTATCCATAAAATGATCTACTGTTTCAAAATCAATTCCATTTTCTTGGCCATTACTTTATATCGTCGAAAACAGGTTATTAATCAAACGTTTGCGCAGTCTTTTATCCTTTAAATATTTGTAATTATAAATACATTCGATTGACAGTTTAAGCAGACTTTTTATTCTTTCTTCAAACTGCTAAAAGGTATAACGGGAATTAGTGTAGTGGAATATTCTTGACCAAAAACAAAATAACAATCAAATATTTACCAAACCTAAAAACAATGAACAAAACATCCCTACTCTTTATCGCAACGGCAATAATCTCCCTCAGTGCCTGCAAAAAGGCAACTGTATTGCCAGAACAGGTTGATACCGGTAAAACAGCAAAGCGTGCTGCACTGTTATCGGCCAGCCAGACCAATGTTTTCAATGTAACCGAAAAAATTAACGCCTCAATTGAAAGGGACCGTTTAAAAAATGGCTATTATTTAACCGATTTTACTGCAACGGGGCTGTATATGGCGCCGAATGCTACTTTAGACATTACCGTAGAGCAGACAGCAGGTACGCGCTTGCCAAAATTGCTCATCGGTACCTATTCGAGATACGGTACATGGAATGCACAGCCAACAGTTGTACAGTTAACCGCGGGTACAAATACCATTACCAATGCAGCCGGGGGGCTTTTATGGTTAAGATATACCAATGCTACAACCGGATCAACAGCAAAAGTAACTTTCAACAATGGTTACCAATATGCACCTTATTTTAAACTGGGCGTAACCTCAAATTCCGATTGGATCAACCAGCTGCAAACCTACACAACACCTGATGTGGTGCTCGAAGGCAGCAACTGTGTAATTGTAGTATCGCGCACAAAAGCCATTCAGTACCAGAACGAAGACCAGGCGGCAGTGCTTAATAAAATTACCCAGGTTATTGCGCTGGAGGATGACCTTAATGGTTTGGATAATTCGTTACCTGCCCATGCTAAAAATGTACATACTTATCTGTTAACCCAACATGAGGATCCTAATTATTATTTCTTTGCCTACGATTACCGTACGGCTTATACCACATCTGATGTAAATGCCATTTTAACCCTCGATGCCGTAGGTACCAATGGTTGGGGTGTATGGCACGAATTAGGGCACCAGCACCAAATGATGTGGCGTTGGGGTGGCCTGGGTGAGGTTACGGTAAATCTTTACAGTTTATATGTTCAGCGTACCCTTACTCCTGCCGTTAACAGATTGGTTAATGATGGTGTTTGGCCCAAGGTGTTTACCTATTTGGGTAAAGCCGCTGGTACAAAAGATTATAATGGGGCCGCAGGTTATGCAAACCCCTTAACCGATGTTTGGATCAGGTTAGCTATGTTCCAGCAGTTAACCCTGGCTTATGGCGATAATTTTTATAGAACACTGGCCAAGAACATGCGGGTAGAAAACCCAACATTATCAACCGACGACGACCGTATGCGGTACTTTATGTTAAAAGCCTGTAATATATCAGGCAAAAACCTAAGTAATTTTTTCCAGAAATGGGGATTAAATCTTTCTACCACTGCAGCTACCACACAAATTTATGCTGATATAGCTGCTTTAGGTTTACCTGCCCCTACTACTGATCCATCAACTTTACAGGATAATGTGGCTCCACTTACAGAATTAAGCAAAAGTGGCTGGAGTATAAATTCTTTCAGTTCGGAGGAAACCAGTGGTGAAGGTGCAATAAATGGCCGCGCAGCAACATTGATTGATGGTAGCCAGAGTACTTTCTGGCACTCGCGATGGACAAGTTCGGCAACCAGTTATCCGCATCAGGTTGTGATTGATCTGGGTTCAAATAAATCTGCCAAAGGTTTAAGCCTGGTACAAAGAAGCAATTTAAGCAGGGCAGTTAAAAACTTTCAGGTATTAACCAGTACCGACAATGTTAATTTTACAGCCGTAAACAATTATGTTGCACAAAATGCTACCGGAGTACAATATTTTGATTTTGGTGGCGCCAAAACATTAAGATACCTAAAGGTAATTGCCAATTCCGCGCATGATGGTTTGCAGTTTGCCTCGTTAGCAGAGTTGGGATTGTATAATTAATATAGGATAATACCTATCTGATAACAAAAACAAATAAAGCCCCAGGTAAACCTGGGGCTTTATTTGTTGAATAATGTCTTAAATCTGATTATAAAAAATAATAATCACATATGATTAAGGACCTAAAGCATATGCACTATTTTGCTTTTCATGTAAAATTTACAATAATAATACAGCTTACAGCTAATTAAACAGTCACGCTGTCTTATTTCATGTAAAAAAACAAATTTCGTTTCAAACAAAACATTTTACACTTCTATATTTGAAGCACGTCCCAAATAATATTTACAGTTAAAACAAAAGGCAATATTATGAAGGATATTCTTATTTCTAAACAGGCAAAAAGCCAAATCTTAATCTCATCAGGCAAAATATCAAAGCCCGCAGTTAGCTGGCCAATATCCCTGTAAGCTTTTTTCAGTATAGTATAAATACGCGCAAGTCATCCTCTGATTGCATTGTGCTTAAATTTTTATACCAACCGCATTGATCAATAAAACCTAAAACAATTATTAACCTTTAAAACCTAAAACAATGAAAAACATTTTTTTGAAATCAGGCTTGTCGCTAGCACTGATCATTACCATGACAGTAAGTTGTAAGAAAAATGCTGAAAAAACATTACCTGACAACACCGATCTAAAAACCGAAAAAACGGAAATGAATGAAAACTTCAGCTGTAAGATGTTGGGGGTGATTGCCAGTGGTCCTACAACGGAGGCAAATGCAACAACAAGGTGGAAATGGCCTAACGGAAGTACTGTTAAGGTTCGTTTTATAGGTGGCTCTGTCTTTGTTCGTAATAAGGTAAAACAATATGCTAAAAGCTGGGAACCCTATGCCAACATTACTTTTTCATTTGTTGCCGATAATGCTGCCGCCGACATAAAAGTTGGCTTTGATGAACCGGGTTATTGGTCTTACCTTGGTACTGATTCCAAATCGCGTTCAAAATCGATGAATTATGGTGGATTCGACAATAACACTTTCGAAACAGAATTTAGGAGGGTAATAGTTCATGAGTTTGGCCATGCACTTGGATTAGAGCATGAACAAGCACATCCTGACGCGAATATTCCATGGAATACCCAAGCAGTTTACAATTATTATATGGGTGCTCCAAATTACTGGACCAAAGAGGAAATAGATTATAATGTACTTGCGGTAAACTCTAGAACAGGATTAAGTTACAGTGCGTATGATTCAAAATCAATTATGCATTATCCTGTAGATGCACGTTTTACGACCAATAATAAGGCAATTGCTACCAACAACACTACTCTTTCGCAAGGTGATATTGCTTTTATTAAAACATATTATCCTGGCAGAGGCTAATTATTTTCGGGAGAAATCCTAATAAATTAAACAAAAACAAAGCAGGTATATTCTGTTCTAAACAGCTTCCTATTTAAACTGGGAAGCTGTTTGTTTAAATATTACGGATCATTTGATGATGCAACTCCGTATCTCCTTTCATTTTAAATCCAAGTTTTTTGTAAAAAGTTAATGCCTTAATATTAATTTTAAACACCTGTAATTCAATCGGTTTATTTATTAAAACTGATCGCTCTATAATATCCGTCATAGCCGCCGTACCCAATCCATGTCTCTGCGCATTTTTGCTGATTAAAATGCTTTTGACAAAAACTGTCCCATCGTTTTCCAAAACATCGATTAAGCCCACTTCCATATTATCGTCATCCAGAATAAAGCTCATGTTGTCTGGATTAAAATCCAAACGATGGAATTTAAGCTGCACTTCATCATCCCAGCCCCATATTTCTTCTATATAAGGCTTTATCGAATTTGATTTGATATCGAAAGCAAGCTGAAAATCTGTTATAGTGGCCTTGCGGTATTTAATCATGATGCCTTTATTTCCTGCATTTAATCAGGTAAAATGATTGGTTTTCTTCAATTTCTGTTATTTCAAATAATCCGTATTCGCCAAATTCGGTTTTTACTGATTCCTGATCATAAAAATAGATCTGCGCTCCCTCAAATAGCTCATAACGGTCTGTACTGATCAGTTTCCCCTTGCCATAAGTGTTCGCCTTTTTAGAAATAGCGGTAAATACCATATAGCCTCCATCTTGTAACTGGTGATAACAATCGCTGATCAGCTTTTTTCTTTCTGCACTATCCAATAAATGGATCAGCGCATAACAGAATATTCCATCATAAGTATTTTGATCAAATGGCATATCGGTTACCGATCCGTGATGGATCAGCATACTTTCCCCATAATGTTTTTTCGCAAGCGCTATTGCGGTTTCCGAAATTTCAATACCGGTTACTACCATTCCGTTATCCCTGAAAATCTGGGCATTACGACCATATCCGATTCCGGGGATCAGTATATTTTTAACCGAATGATGAAGAAAGAAATCTTTGGTCAATACCGCCGAAAGTGCGGGTTCCAAGCCCCACATTTCCTGTTTTTCGCCAAAGGCACTCTCCCAAAATTCTGGTTTTTCAGTTTTATTTTCCATGATTTATGCTGTTAGCTAAAATTAATACAGCAACATAAGATTATGAACAGAAAAAAGTCAATTTTTCAGCAGATTCCATAGGTTTCAGAAAATACTTCTTGCTGTAGCACCTCCATGGCCTCACTTCTGGTTGTAGCGTCTCGCTACGACCTAAAAATAAACTTCACGAATAAAATTCTTTTTAGTTTGGATGAAACCAGCGAGAACTTCGCGTTAGGAATTGTAAGGGTTTAGTGCCGATCCTTCATCGGTACCGAAGCAAAGCGGAGCCCTGAAAAGTCCGACCCTTTTCCGATTTTTCATCGGGAAAAGGGTAAGGCCCAAATTATTAAAGAGGTTAATTCACCTAAATAAAGAAATAAATTACCGCAAATAAAGGTTTTTTTAAAGTCTTAGCGAGACGCTAAGACTAGAAGAGACCTCGCAGGTTTTTAAAACCTGCGAGGTCTAAAGAACATTATTTAGTGTTGATCACTACATTTCCTCCGTTCTTAAACAGATCATGCGAAATAAAATAGCCCTGGTTGGTTTTTCCATCTACTTTAATATCGGTAATTCCCCTGCCCCTGCCCGGTTTACTGATGGTTAACAGTTTACCGGTATTTGTCTTCCATTTTACTTCATCAAAAAGTGGCGCTGTTACAATATAATTCGGATCAGTAGCCGAAAACGGATATAATCCTAAAGCGCTGAACACGTACCAGGCCGACATCTCCCCTGCGTCATCCATCCCAGAAAGTGCCAAACCATCACTGCCAATACCATAAAGTTCATTGAGGATTTTATCGATTATCTTTTGCGATTTTTCAGGTTTGCCGATAAATGTATAAGCAAAAGGAGCTTCGTGATCAGGTTGATTGCCCTGGCAGTATTGTCCAATCATCGTTTCTACGTTACGTGCAATGTATTTCGGGTTCCATGGTACGGTAAATAACGAATCTAATTTAGATTCAAAGCCATCGGCACCACCATACAGATCGATCAGACCTTTCATGTCATGTGGTGCATAAAACGATACCTGCCAGGCATTGGCTTCCCTGTACATGTATTCGTAATATGGATATTGCGGATTAAAAGGCTTAATCCAGTCGCCATTATCCAATCTGCCCCGCATAAAACGGGTATTGGGGTCGAACATGTTCCTGTAATTTTTCGATCTGGCCATCAGGATGCGGTAGTTTGCCGTATCGCCCAGTTTTTTCGCAATCTGGGCAAGCGAATAATCATCGTAAGAATATTCCAGCGTTTTGGATACACCCGCTTTCGCCTTCGTTTCTACGTGTGGATTTTTAACATCCGGATCAGAAATATAACCTTTCTCAATATACTCCTTTATGAACGGACGTGCACCACCCTCAACATTGGCATTACGTAATAAGATCTCGTAGGTTCCTCTCACATCAAAATTATCAATCCCCCTTAAATAGGCACCTGCAATTGACGATGCCCCATGATCTCCGTGGAAAAAAGTCGGAATAAATCCGGTTTTATCACCCACATCCTTCATCGATTTAATTACATCCAACGTAACTTTAGGTGTAATCAGCCCTAAAAGTACATCCTTATTGCGGTAGGTATCCCAAAGTGATGGTTCAGTATAATAATTGAAGTTACCTTTGATTACATTGCGTTTTGCATCTTTAAATTCGCCATTTACATCGCTGCGTAATGCCGGCCATAGAAACGAGCGGTAAAGACACGAATACAGCATCTGCTTTTGTTTTTCCGTACCACCTTTTACCTGAATGTTTGATAAAAGTGATTCCCATTTTGCGATAGCTTCGTTACGGATCTGCGCAAAAGTTTTATTGCCGATTTCTTTTTCCAGATTCTCTTTGGCATTGGCCGTACTCACAAAAGAGAGTCCGATTTTTAGTTCTACCGGACCGGTACTTCCGTCGGCCAAACGGACAATGGCATAACCAGAACGTTTGCCAACATCTGTTTGATCGAGTTTATCTATCTTGCCATTGATGGTTGCATAAAAATAAATGTTCTCACCACCCTGAAAGCCCTGCACGGCTGAAGTACCTACCTGTTCGATGTTCCAGGTAGAAACACCGCTATTGGCTTTCCCCAAAAGAAATAATATCTGCCTATCGTGATTGTTTTTGTATTCATATTGATGAAAGCCGGATCTTAAAGTTGAAGTAAGCTTTACATTAACCTTATAATCATCAAGATAAACCTGATAATAGCCCGGTGCCGAACTTTCATTTTTGTGCGAGAATTTTGACCCGAACTTTTCACCTGAGTTAGAGAGTGGTAAGATTGGGATGTTGCAAAGGTTCCAATGGCCTTTATTGGTATGTGCGAAACCATAAATGGTATCATCTTCGTATTCATAGCCAGCTCCCGAGCCAAACTCCGTAATGGGACTTAATTGCACCATGGCATTGGGTAACGAACTGCCCGGAAAAGTTAATCCTGCCCACGAGCGCCAACCCTGCGGAAGCTCATAGCCTAATATTTTAGGATCAGTGAGTGGAGCTGTACCGATAAAGGTATTAACATACCTGGTAAAATTTGTTTTGCCTTGACTTTGAGCCTCATCGCCCGTTAGTACATTTAGAAATAAGATAAAAAATAGAAATTTGGTTAGTGATTTCATTTTACATAAAACGATTTAGTGTGTAGAACCAAATATATAAAATCTATTAAATCCATCCGTTAAATATCATAATAGTTACCATTCATAAAACTCGTTATTGCGAACCGAAGCGCTGGGATTGTGGACAGCGTGAAGCAATCTTTCACTCGGGCATTAGAAGGACATTAATTAAGGACAGATTTCTTCATTCCCTTCAAAATGGCGGAGCAATGAAAAAAAGGAAGATCCTTCGCTATGCTTCCATTAACAAACTCTAAAAGGAAACTCGTCATCTCGACTGAAACGCGACCTGTACCGATTTTTCATCGGTAGTGGAACGCCCGCCTGCTTCGGGCAGGGAGAGATCTA
>NZ_DJDT01000355.1 GCF_002432345.1 Pedobacter sp. UBA5917 | reverse complement strand
CAGGACTTTCTACTACACGGATACCACACTCGCGCATGATTTTCATTTTAGCAGCAGCAGTATCATCAGCACCGCCAACAATAGCACCAGCATGGCCCATTCTACGTCCCGGAGGCGCAGTTTGACCAGCGATGAAACCAACAACAGGTTTAGTACCGTGTTCTTTGATCCAACGTGCTGCTTCAGCTTCCATCCCACCACCAATTTCACCGATCATGATGATACCGTGGGTTTCAGGGTCGTTCATTAATAATTTAACAGCTTCTACAGTTGGTGTTCCGATAATCGGGTCGCCACCGATACCGATAGCAGTAGTGATACCCAAGCCGGCTTTAACCACCTGATCAACAGCTTCGTAAGTTAAAGTTCCTGATTTAGAAACCACACCTACATGACCTTTTTTGAAGATAAAACCTGGCATGATACCAATTTTAGCTTCATCAGCAGTAATTACACCAGGGCAGTTAGGGCCGATAAGTGTAACATCGCGGTCTGCAATATATTCTTTAACCTGGATCATATCCTTTGTAGGGATACCTTCGGTAATACAAACAATAACTTTAATACCACCTTCGGCAGCTTCCATAATTGCATCAGCAGCAAAAGCAGGCGGCACAAAAATGATAGATACATTTGCACCTGTTTGATCAACAGCATCTTTAACAGTGTTAAAAACAGGCTTTTCTAAATGCAATTGCCCACCTTTGCCAGGCGTTACACCACCTACTACGTTTGTACCATAGGCCAGCATCTGCTCAGCGTGGTAAGTTCCTTCGTTTCCGGTAAAACCCTGAACGATAACCTTAGAATCTTTATTTACTAAAACGCTCATGTATCAATATTTTTTTTGTGCAAAGCTAATATTATTGAACTGGAATTCAAATCTAAAACCAGATTATTTAGTCGGTTTTTTCAGGAAAATGTAAGGATTCGTTACTTTAGTGTGGAAAGGCCAAAACGGAAAGGCCAAAGCTGAAAGACTAAAGACCAGAGCAAAAAGTTAAATTATAACAAGATGAGAAAATCCACATTAATAGTAGCCATTATTGCAAGTACTTTTATTTCTGTTAAGGCCAATGCCCAAAGTGCCGATACCAGCAAATACATTATTGAAAATGATACCGAGGTAGCTAAAGAGGAAGCTGGAACACACAATGGCGGAGGTAAAACGACCGGTTTCAACTTTTTTGCCAATGCTAAAAACCTGAAAACAGCCTTTAGGAAAAGAGTTTTGAAACCGGGCTCATCAATCGGTTATCATCTGCAAAAAGAGGATGAAATTTACTATGTCATCAGTGGAAACGGAACCATGCAAATAAATGGAAAAACATTTGCAGTTAAACCCGGTGATGCAATTTTAACGCGGCCCGGCAGTTCGCATGGCATAACGCCGAATGCGGATAACGATCTGGTTATTATGATTGTTTATGGGAAGAATTAACGAAAAATTCTAATGACCAATGTTCAAATTGCAATGATCAAATTGCAAATGTCCAAATTCCAATGACATCGTTATATAAAAAAACCGTCATCTCGTTCCAATAGCTATCGGAAGAAACGTAGTGGAATGGAGAAATCTATCTCTAGATAGATTTCTCAACTTCGTTACACTCCGCTCGAAATGACGGTAATTTTTAGGGCTTATTTACGCTAACGTCTCTGTCAATAATATTGGTTTTTAGGCAATAATTTATTACTCGAAATGACGGTATCTGGAGAGCCGTAGACTAAAGACTCACGACTACAGGCTCAAGACTTATTTCCACCCTTTTACCCATTCGTCTTGTGCTCTTTCATCAAGGAAAGTCCAGGCTACGAAGCGGCTTATTTTTTGTCCCTGGCTCATTACAACCGTACGTACTTCGAAAGCATTTGCTTTAACTAAAGCGTTATAAATACTTTTTAGGTTTGCGCTTTTTGAAACCAGCGAACTGAACCATAATACCTGATTTTTAATCTGTGCACTCTGGATAATCATCTGTTCTACGAAAGCACGTTCGCCTCCCGGGCACCAAAGTTCGGCCTTGTTACCTCCAAAGTTTAGTACGTGTTTTACTTCTTTTTCGTTTCCACCGAGGTTACGCCATTTCTGACGGGTACCCTGCTCTGCTTCTTTTAACGAAGAGTGGAACGGCGGATTACAAACTACGGCGTCAAAACGTTCTGTTCTGCCTACAATACCCCTAAAAATCCCCATTTTTGAAGATTGCTGACGGATTTCTATTGCGCCCTGTAATGGTTTATTGGCTTCGATGATGCGTTGTGCCGACTCAACTGAAAGTGGATCTATTTCAGAACCTACAAAGTTCCAGCCGTACTCCTGGTGACCGATGATGGGGTAAATACAGTTGGCACCAACACCGATATCGAGTACATTGATTTTGGCTCCTTTTGGATTTTTACCTTTATTGCTCGATCCCAGTAAATCGGCAACATAGTGGATATAATCTGCTCTGCCAGGAATGGGCGGACAAAGAAAATCCTGAGGGATATCCCATTGCTGGATATCGTAAAAATATTTCAGTAAAGCCCTGTTAAGTGCTTTTACGGCATTTTGATCTGCAAAATCGATAGAATCGTCGTTATGCTCGTTTTTGAATACGAAACGTTTTAATTCTTTTGAAGTTGCGGTAAGTTGTTTGAAATTGTAACGCGAACGGTGTTTGTTGCGTGGGTGTAACTCGCTCTTTTCTTTGCGGTTATTTTGTTCTTCTTGAGCCACTGTGCTATGGATTAATTAAACAAGCTGTGTGCATGTTTCTGCTGCAAAGATACGGAAAAAAGGCTGAAGGTGTGAAGGTTATTGGGGTGTTCGTCATGCTGAATTTATTTCAGCATCTTTCTGGTTATTAAGACCCTGATCCCGAAGTTTCGGGACAGGGTGACGATTGGGATTGAAAACTCTAAACTCCAAACTAACTATTCTTTTCCTTCCTGAATAGCTTTCAAGTACTTCTCTTCATCAAACTGCTTTTCGCTTTTGGCAATTACGATTGTGGCGATACCGTTGCCGATTACATTGGTAATGGCCCTTGCTTCGCTCATAAAACGATCAACTCCTATTAATATCGAAATATGCTCTATTGGCATAATTTTTAAAGCGGTTAAAGTAGATACCAAAACGATAAAACCACTCCCAGTTACACCTGCGGCACCTTTTGAGGTTACCATAAGTACCCCTAAAACCGTAATCTGCTGCCCGAGGGATAAATCGACATTAAAAACCTGACAAAGAAATATGACAGACATGGCGAGGTAAATTGCAGTACCATCGAGGTTGAAGGAATAACCCGTTGGGATTACCAAACCCACAACCGATTTATCGCAACCAAAGGCTTCCATTTTCTGCATCATGCTGGGCAAAGCCGATTCGGAAGAAGAGGTACCCAATACAATCAGAATTTCCTGACGGATATATTTAAGATAAGCCCATAAGCTAAATTTATAATACCTGCAGATCCCATTCAGCACAATAAAAATGAAGAGAATACAGGTTAAATATACCGATCCCATCAATTTAGCCATGCCTACAATACTTTGCAATCCGTGTGTACCGATACTGAACGCCATCCCACCAAATGCCCCTATAGGTGCCAAACGCATAATTACCTTCATGATTTTAAAAAGCACTTTCGATATTTTATCGAAGGCATTTAAAACACTGGTTCCATCGCCGCCGAGTTTATTCAGGCCATAACCAAAAAGAATGGCAAAGAGCAGAATCTGGAGGATATTTCCTTCTGCAAAAGCAGCTATAACATTGTGCGGGATAATGTGTAGAAAAAACTCGCCCCAGTTCATATCCTTGGCCTGTTCGGCATAACCGGCAATTTTTGTAGCATCACCAGTTTTAGCAACCATTCCGGTACCGGGTTTTAAAATATTCGCCACCAGCAAACCGATTGCAATGGCAACTGTACTCACAATTTCGAAGTACAATAAGGCCTTTCCTCCTACTCTGCCTACTTTTTTCATGTCGCCCATATGTGCGATGCCCAAAACAATAGTAAAGAATATGATCGGTGCAATTAACATGCTGATGAGGTTGATAAAACCCTGACTGATCATTTTGGCAGTTGGTGCAAAACCCGGAAAATATGCACCAACAATAATACCTATGGTGATGGCAACTAGAACCTGAAATGTTAAATTGGAAAAAATCTTTTTCATTTATGCTTAGGAAAAATGAAAGATAGGGTAATTTTTTAAATAAAAAACGTGTTCCGATTGCTCAAAACACGTCTTCAATCAACTTAAGAGGTAATATTTAAATTGAGTCTTTAATATTTGATGAAAACAATATGTTAGGATGGCCTACTTAGATCGATTCGTCATGCTGAATTTATTTCAGCATCTTTCATGCTAGATAGACCCTGAAATAAATTCAGGGTGACGGATATGAGCGAAAAATTCCTGCCATAAACCTTTACAATCGAACTGAAATTAGGAGGTTATATTAAGGTTTAATATCAATTACATCACCTGCGGTAAAAATCCCGAAATCTGCCTGTTTAAATTTCAACAGGCCTTTATCGGCTTTTTTAAGATCTTTTGGATTTGCCAAACGGATTACCTGACTTTCGCCGGCCACAGTAGCTTTATTGCCATGTACAATAATTGCGGTACTTTCGTCAATACCTACACAAACCAGATCGGGATGGGCAGCCAAAGCAGAAATTAACCGGTTGTACCTGTTGCGTTTTAAAAAGTGCTGATCGATAATGGTATTCTCCAGCAACCCCATTCCTTCGGCGAATTCGATGTTTTTATCCCACAGTTTGTTAAAGGTTTCTTTATAAACGGTATCCAAAAGCTGTTTGCCGGTAATCATATATTTACTCATTACCGCAGCACCAGCGCTTGTTCCGGCAATGGTAGCTCCATTTTGATAGGCCTTATGGATAGCAGTATAAACCGGAGTATTGAGTACCGATTTCATAAAACGGTTCTGGTCGCCACCTAAAATATAGATCAGTTTTGCCCCAGTAAGGGAATCGATCCATTTTTTATCGTTTACATCATGTTTGCTAAAGTTAAAATTCCTGATTGTTCTGTTATCCAGTTTTTTTAATTGTGCAGAAAGGGTTCCGAAACCAACATCAGGTACCTCGCTAGCCATTGGCAGCACAATAATATAATCACTGGTTTTCAGTGAGGCGGTATTCAACATTTCTTTCATCAAAGCATCCGATCGGTCGCCACCACCAATAATAAACAGGTTACCTTTCGCATTTCCCTGTGCGCCTGCTAATAAGGAAGAGCAGACAAGCCATAGCATAAAAAATAGTTTCTTCATTATTTATAAATGTTAACCTCAATTTTTCCATCTGCGGTTATGGTGCCACGGTACATGCCTTCGGTATTGAATGGCATAGCCACATTGCCTTTTTTATCTAAAGCGATCAAACCACCGTCGCCGCCCATTTTGCCTACTTTGTCCAATACGATTTTCGAAGCTTCGGTTACGGAAATTCCTTTATATTCCATCAAATCAGAAATGGTTTTGGCTACTACATTGCGGATATAAAATTCGCCCCAGCCGGTACACGAAATTCCAGCAGTTTCGTTATTACAGTAAGTGCCCGATCCGATGATCGGCGAATCGCCCACCCTGCCATATTTTTTGTTCGTCATACCTCCTGTTGATGTGCCTGCGGCCAGATTGCCCGCTTTATCCAGCGCCACACAACCAACCGTACCAAATTTATAATCGTGGTTTTTGATGCCCAGTAATCCTGATTTTTTACTGCCATGATCTAAAACCGCTTTGGTTGAATCTTCTTTAATGGCTTCCTGCAAACCGTCCCAGCGTTCTTTTGTCCAGAAATATTTTGGATCCACGATTTCCAGTCCGGCATCTTTTGCAAACAGATCGGCACCTGCCCCAACCATCATTACATGTTCCGATTTTTCCATTACTGCCCTTGCTGCAGAAATCGGGTTTTTAACAGTAGTAACGCCCGCAACAGCACCTGCCATCAAGGTTTTTCCGTCCATAATGGCCGCATCCAGTTCATTTCTGCCATCGTGTGTAAAAACAGCACCTTTACCGGCATTAAAATGCGGATCGTTTTCTAAAACATGGATGGTTGCCTCAACCGCGTCGAGGCTCGATTTGCCTGCTTTAATTTCTGCATAACCTGCCTGTAAAGCCTTGGTTAAAGCGGCTACATAAGCGGCTTCTTTCTCTGGCGTCATATTTTTTTTCAATATGGTACCTGCACCACCGTGGATCACCATTACATATTTTTTCTGCTGTGCAGCAACATTTAAAGTAAGTACCGAAATAAGCAGTACCATTATCAATTTTAATGCTTTCATATTATTTTCTATTGATCTTTTTTATTTAAAACACCGTTATCGATCCACCACCAGTACCATTTTCCGCCAGTGGCTTCATCTGCTTTAAAGTTAGTAACATTAAAGTTTCCGCCACCATTAACCGAGGCAGGAATTTCATAAACCGAAATAGCCTGCTGCCCATCGTTCCAGTTTACTTTTTTATTGGCTTCGAACTGTTCTGGCTGTTTTGCAGCGTCCGAAACAATAAAATAAGCGTAACTATATGGTCTTGTTACCGAATAATCGCCAAAAACCTTCGCTTTTCCGTCTTTATCAATACAAACAGCTGTTCTTTCATCGGATGCGATGCATTTTGCTGCTGTTTTCCAGTCTTTATTAATCCTGCCCAAAAATACTACCGATCTTCCTTCACGGTCGCGTGTTAAATAATGCTGATCGGTAATTATATTCTGCAGATAGGGTACTTTTAAAAAGTCGTTGTTGTATAAAGTTACGTTGTTATCAAAGGGATTTGCCAATGCCTGTGCAGAGGTTACGCCGCCGGTTTCGCCACTGTAATAAAAACCGCCTAAAATGGCACAGCCCGCACTGGTACCGCCAACAGGAGCTTTTTTATCATTCAACAGATAATTTAAAGCCTGTTCGGTTTTGGTACCTTTCCAATATTTCATGTAATCGGACTGATCTCCTCCGGCAATAAAAACCATTTCTGCATTGCGGATAATGTAGGCAACGCCATCATCATTGGCCAGCTCTCTGGAATTAATTAACAGGGTTTCGACCGAGTTAACATTACCCAAACCGTTGATATAGGAATTATAAGCGTCGGTTCCGGTTGCACGCAGTACCACCACATCACCACCTCCGCTCCTTTCGATCATCCATTTAAAGGCTGCATCTACATCGGTACCGCCGCCCATTAAAACCATACCGCCGTTAACGGTTTTGGTAACATTCGAGGTATCGCCAATAATGCCGATAGAACCCGGCCGGTTTGGCGTTGATGTACCTCCACCGGAAGGTGACGGCTTAACCGGGGCCAAACCATCAGATTTACTGCAACCAACGGATGAGATACAGATCATCAGCAAAACGGCAAGAAATAACTGTTTCATATCAAATATTTTAAATGGGTGGAAAAGAAATGTCTTCCCCACCAAAAGTTTCCTAATAATTAGGATTTTGAACAACATTTTTATTAACTGATATTTCTGTTGCAGGGATAGGTAAAGCGTATTGTGCCTGATTTGGCGACAAGGTAAGTGCACTGCCGGTAGCTGCTACGTCTGCCGGAGTTCTTTCGATGGTTATATTTCTCCGTTTTAAATCAAAGAAACGATGGCCTTCGAATGCAAGCTCTTTATATCTTTCATCATAAATGGCCGTAATTAAAGCTGCTTTATCTGCAAAGGTTGCGTTAACGTAGCCATTAATCCTTGCTGCACGCAGGGTATTGATATCACCAGCAGCATCTCCTGTTGTTTCTGCCCTGGCTTCGGCCCTTATCAGATACATTTCGCCGGTTCTAAACTGTTTCACATCTGCCAAACCTGGGGCAGACGAGGTTCCACCAATGTATTTATTTACCAGATACTTTGATTTTGTGCCGGTACGCGTATTATCAAATTTGATGTAAGGCACAAACCTGATATCGTTTACCTGATCAAAAGTTGCAATCAGTTTAAACGAAGGCGCATATAAAACATAGCTGCCCGATTGTCTAAAAAAGAAATCGCCGGTCCTCGAATCGCCTGTTACACGTTTTAATTTCCAAACCACCTCAGCATCATTTGCATCTGTCCAGATACCAGGAAACTGAGCTTTTGTAGCCAATGGCAAAGCATTTATTACCTCTGTTGAATAGGTAATGGCATCGGCCCAGTTTTTTTCGTACAACGCAACACGGGCCTGAATTGCCGAAACTGCTGTTTTAGTAATCCTGGTTTTATCCGTAAAAGTTGCCGGAATTAATGCTTTAGCCGCAATTAAATCTGTTTTTGCTTTTGCAATTACAGCACCAAAAGTTTCTCTGGCGGGATAAATAATGGCCGACTTTTCCATATAAGTAATACCCAGTGCAGCCGTTTGATAGGAAGCAGCATAAGCTCTTAATAATTCGAAATGCAAATAAGCGCGTAAAGCCAGTAACTCACCTTTATAGCGATCGGCCAGGGCAATATCTGTTCCCGTAAAAGTTAACTTATCCATTGCTTCCAAAACCCTGTTTACCCGATCTATAGCCGTATAATTAGTATAATACAAGCCTGTAACAGAGCCGTTAGAACCATTATACAACCACCTAAATGCATCGCTATTGCCTACTGTATTTTCCTGTGGATAAATCGCCTCATCCGAAACGATTGAGCTATAACTTAGCGTAGAATAATCAATCGGGGCATAAGCACCAATTACACCTAAATTAATATCGTTAATATTTCTGAATGCCTGTTCTGGCAAAATCAAATCTGTTGGCTTAAAATCTAGTTTGGTACAAGATGCGGCCAATAATACAACTGCCAATAAAACAGTGCATTTTGTATATATTTTGTTAATCATAACTGATTTATTAAAAGTTAACATTAATTCCTGCAGTATAAGTTCTGGTATTTGGATACTGAAAACGCCCAAAAACATCATTATTTTCGGGATCTAAACCTCTCCAGCTCGTCCAGGTGAAAAGATTCTGGCCCTGAACAAATATTTTTACACCTTTGATAATTTTGGTTTTTTCTAAAATAGATTTAGGCAAAGTATAACCAATGGTTACATTCCTCAACCTTAAATAAGAAGCATCCTGAATATCTTTAGATGTGAAATTCCTTGGGATATCAAATCTTTGCAGAATGGCATCATCTCCGGTATCGCCCGGATTCTGCCAACGGTTATACAACATTCTTACCGATTGGTTACTGGTGCGGTAGGTTCTGTTTTCGTTGTAGAAATCTTCATTGTTCCAGCGCATTACATTGCTCACAAAAGAAAATAAAGCAGAAGCGGTAATGCCTTTATAACTTAACGAGGTATTAAATCCGCCGGTAAATGTTGGGTACATGCTTCCAGAATTTGTTGTACTTTGTGTATTTGCATTGTACAATGTGGTAATACTGCCATCAAGGTTATAATATTGGGCCTCTCCTGTTTGTGGATTTACGCCAGCCCAGTCTGGAGCAAAGTAAGTTCCATAAGGCAATCCAACTTTTATAATTCTCGAATCTCCATCCGGGAAATTATCGGTTACATCACTTACCCTTAAGATCATGTTTTTATTGTAACCTGCATTTGCTCCCAATGTCCATGTAAAATCTTTGGTTTTAATTACATCGCCACTGATATCAAATTCAATACCCCGGTTTCTCATTTTACCTGAGCTTAATGGCAGGATAGAATAACCTGCAACTGCCGAAGGAGGTTGATTGATGAACATGTTACTGGTAATTTTATTATAAAAATCGGCAGTTAATCGTAATCTGCTGCTTTTAAACAAACTCAGGTCGAAACCAGCATTAAATGTACTTACGTATTCCCAGTCGTAATCTATATTACCGGCAGCAGTTGCCCGGATCCCGATATTACCGCCATAACTAGTGTTACCATAGGCTTCCTGGTAATCGAAGTTACCACCAAATGTACTTGCTGTAGTTCCGTAACTTGCCCTAATGCTCAGATCAGAAATAACGGCTAAGTTTTTAAGAAAATCTTCCTGCTTGGCATTCCAGTTGGCGCCTACTGAATAGAAACCGTGCCATCTGTTTTTTTCGACTACAGTTGTAGAACCGTCGTAACGGTAGCTTCCGGTTAAGGTATATTTACGATCGTAAGTATAACGGCCAACCCCCATAAATGAGGCCATCGCATTACGGGTTTTACTTCCTGAAAGCGAAGGTAAAAAAACGGTGCTTACCGTGATACCTGCCGGTGTTTCTGGCAAACGGTCGTCAATCCCAAATCCTCTGTAACCAAAAGATTTATAATCGTTGTAGATGTATTCGTATAATGCAGAGAATTCTACATCGTGTTTACCATCAAATGTTTTAGCAAAGGTTAAACCACTTGTAGATACGATACCGAAATTTCTACGGCTGATCTCATCCAAACGGCCTTTGCCGCCCAATGTATTTGCAACAGATCTCGATCCGTAATAAGAATTTGGATTAACATAGTTCTCATCCGAAGAATTCCGGTAATCTACGCCAAATCTGGTTGTTGCTTTTAATGATGGTAAAATCTGGTAAGCAAATGAACCGCCTACTATGGCTTTAAACTGATCGGTTTTATTGCTCGAATTCAGCAAACGCTCTAATGCAAGGGTACCTTCGCGCTGATCTAAAATATTGTATTTAGGCAAACTACTAATTCCCGGATGCACCAAAGTACCATCAGAAGCATATGGTTTCTCATAAGGTAATGCATAATACACTGCAGACATTGGTGTACCTGCCGTAGTAGCGCCTTCGCCATCTATAAATGTAGACTGAGAATAACCTAACGATACATTAACACTTCCACTGAACTTATTATCATTAAAATCTAAATTGCTCCTGAGTGCATAACGGTTAAGGCCTGTGTTTACGGCAACGCCTTCCTGACTGTAATAATTTAACGAGTTGTAAAAACGCAGTTTTTCATTACCGCCGCTGATGCTAACCTGCTGTTCCTGAAACTTACCCTTTCTGAAAAAAATATCTCTCCAATCGGTATTAATTTGTCTTAAACTATCCAAAATAAAATCGGCACGGCTACGCGATGCGGCTGTTCCGGCTGCATAGGCTGGGTTTTTTGGGGAGTATGTCCACCCTGGACCAATACTCACCCCTGTTAAGCCAATTTCTTCTTCAAACTGTAAACGCTGATCTGTATTCATCATCACAAAGTTCGGTCTGCTTAAATTAGAAAAACCATATTGCGAATTATAGCTAACCGCTACATTACCGGCTTTACCTTTTTTAGAGGTATAAACAATTACCCCATTTGCACCTCTCGAACCATAAAGGGCAGTAGCTGAGGCATCTTTTAATACCGTTGCCGACTCAATATCGTCTGGATTGATCGTTTGAAAGTAATTTGCTTCGATAGGTACACCATCCAATATAATCAGCGGACCTCTAACACCATTAATTGTGCCGATCCCTCTAATAACCACTGATGCACTTGTACCCGGCTGGCCCGATGTTGAGATAACACTCATGCCCGGTACACGGCCCTGCAGGATCTGATCTAATGTTAAACCCGGAACCTGATTAATTTTATCGGAAGTAACCAAAGAGCTTGCTGCTGCAGATTGTGATTTTTTATAACTGGTATAACCTGTTACCACCACATCATTTAAAGTACCAGCTGATAAGCTGAGCTTTAGTGTTCCCAACTGGCTTTTGGCGGCTACTTCTCTATCAGTATAACCAATATAAGAAATAACTAAAGTGGCATTTTCATCCACATTTCTGATAACAAAATTTCCATTGTTATCGGTAACTGAAATGGCGGACTGCCCCTTGATTTTTACTGAAGCACCTGGCATAGGATTACCGCTTTCATCAACGATTTTTCCGCTTACATCAATGGCTTTTGCATTGTTGTTTTTGGCAACCGGCATAATTAAAATGGTATTTTCCTTGATTTCCCAGCTAAAAGGCTGCGATTTCAGTACCTGTGTTAATACATCCTTAATTTCAGCATTTTTGAGGTCGATGGTTACCGGTTTTGATTGCTTTTCGATCAGATCGGCATCGTACAGGAAGAAATATCCACTTTGGCGTTTAATTTCTTTTAAAACACGTACAAGTGGCACGTTTTTTTGGTTTATGCTGATGTTCTGTGAAAATGCCGAAGCACTTACCTGTACGCATAAAACCGTCATTAGAATAATAAAAAGTTTCATAGTCCTAATAATTGGTTGGTTAAAATAGTTTGTAATACCGCCCGCAGCCTTTGGGGTGTTGGATTGATTACTTTGAGTGTAAAAGTTCATACATTCAGTCTGGTTTAAGGTGTGAATTGATTAGTTGTTGGTTTGCGAGCGTTTTTAAATTATTGATCTGTTTTTGCCATAGGCTTTATTTTTCCGGTAATACTTTTAAATTTCTGCCCTCAGCAATCTCGAACCTGATATTTCCGGTTTTCTCGAGCATTTTTAATACTTCAGACAGTTTGGCCTTACGCGGAACCATACCGTTATATTTTTTATCCGGAACCGAGCTATAATCGATATTGATATCGTACCACCTTTCCAACTGGTTTAAAATGCTTTTCAGATTGGCATTGTTAAACTGGAACAGACCATTTTTCCAGGCTGTTTCATCGTCTGTATCCACATCGGCACTTAGCCTGATGATGCCATTGCCATCGGATCCGGCGATAGATTGCTCGCCAGGTTTTAAGACTTTGACGGATTGACCATTGCTCACCTTCACACTTCCTTCCAATAAGGTGGTTTTAATGGTATGATCATCCATATAACTATTGATATTGAAATGTGTACCCAGTACCTCTACGTCCTGGTTATGGTTTTTAACATGGAAAGGTTTTGCCTTATTTTTGGCCACTTCAAAATAGGCCTCGCCGGTAAGTTCTACCCTGCGTTCGTTACCCGTAAATACTTCGGGATATTTTAAAGAAGAAGCCGCATTTAACCAAACTTTGGTGCCATCGGGCAGAATTACCTGATATTGTCCGCCTTTTGGGGTTTGAATGGTATTAAATGAGACTATTGATTGCGTTTTTAAATCGCTTTGGTCAACAATCGTGTATACCAACCGGCCATCCTCAGTTCTCGAAATTTTTAAACCGTCCTTATCGCTGATATCTGTTGAGGTATGCTCATCCAAAACTACTTTCGATCCATCGGCGAGGGTTAAAATAGCCTTATCGCTGCCAGGCAGAACATCCAGTTTTTTGTTTACAGCAATTTCACCTTTAATAACAGGCTTCGGTTTATTTAAGAGCACAAAGCTGATCCCTGAAATGAGGAGCAGTACCGCCGCAGCCGAAATATATTTATAAAGGGGAATGGTTTTACGTTTTTGGCCAGCATCAATATTAGACCGGATGGCCATAAAATTGGCTTCGGCCATTTTCGCCAGTTCATCTGCATTTCGCCCATCGAGAACATTGGCATTTTTATCCAGATACTGGTAATATTTTTCTACAAAAAGGATTTCTTCTGCTGTTGCTGTACCAGATACATAACGCTGGATGATTTTCTGCAGTTCTTTTTGATGATTAAATGGGGTCATTTTTCCTGGCTTTTATATAGATGTACCAGAAAGCGGAAAATATCCCAAAAGAATCTGAAAATATTTTAAATAAAATTAGAAAGATGGCTAAATCTTATTTGGAAACAGCAGAAATCACGACCGTTACCACCAAAAAGAGATGCGTAAGCCTTAAACGCAGCGCCTGTGTTGCAGTGGTTAACTGATTTTGAACTGTTTTTTGGGAAATATCGAGTTCAATGGCAATCTGTGCGGTAGATAAACCCTCGAAATAATGCAGTACAAATATTTTCTGGCGTTTTTCGGGAAGGGCTTTGATAAATAATTCGATTAATTCGGCAACTTCCCGCTCCAGCAGCATGCCATCGGCCTGAAGGGGCGAAATCAATTCGTTTTCGAAAGAATCTGCAAAAAAACTGTTTTTTGGGCTTCTGGCAATGTGTTTTAATACCTGAAAACGTACCGCAGTATGCAGATAAGCCAATGGTTTTTCTAAATCGAGCTCAGCTTTCCTGTTCCACAGGTCGGTAAAAATATTCTGGATGATATCCTGGCATTTCTCTTTTTCGGGAAGGCGTTTGTAGGCAGCATTGTAAAGTTCTGCCCAATAGAGATTATAAATTTTGCCAAACGCCGCCTCATCTCCTTGCTTTAATAGCGCAAAAAGGGCATGGTCGTGCTCACTATTTCTCTCGATATTCAAATGATTAGGCTGGTTGCGAAATCAAACATAATCATTTTTAAGCAATTATGTAAATCATTTCATACAAGCGTTAAGCCTCCACAATGAATTCAAAATAAAAATTTTTAGGTTATTATTTTTTTTCAGCTGTACCAATGGCCCTGCCCGATTCGATAATTGCCCTGTTGATTTCCCTAACGCGTTTGATATCCATTTTTTCCACTTCACGATCGTAGGTGAGCAATCCGTTTATTTCGTGCTCAACGTCGGTAGTCTGTGTATAAACCGCTGTACTAAGCCCCTTATAAAGCATCAGCTGTTCAACCTGCTGCATCAGCAGTACATAACGGTCGGTAAGCGCATTAACAGTAGGTTCGTATCCATAAGCATTATTTTCGACAGGCCACATGTGCCCCCTTACAAAGAGCCCTATACCGCCATATTCGCCCAGCGAAGCGGCACGCTTTTCATCAGGTTTAGATGCCCCGTTCGGACCAATATAAATATGTGTATCTACAAAATCACCATTTCCGGGATCGCCCAGTGGCTTTTGATAACCGGGATTATTGTTGAAACCCGAATTACCGTTAACCAACCTCGATGGATCGTACTTTTTTACCCATGCGGTAATTTCCTTAACATCAAATGCACCCCAGTTTTCGTTAAAGGGCACCCAACTGATGATTGATGGTGAGTTGTGCAGATCGTCCATCACGGCTTTAAGCTCCTTCCTGAAAACACTGCGGTTTTTTAACGTATCCTCATTCTGATACCACATGGCAGGCATATCCTGCCAAACCAAAATCCCCATTTTATCAGCCAGATAATAGAACCGCTTCGATTCGGTTTTCATGTGCTTCCGGATAAGGTTAAAACCTGCATTTTTGGTAAATTCGAGGTCAGATTTTAGTGCTTCTTCGGTTGGTGCAGTTAAAATCCCATCTGGCCAATAGCCCTGATCCAGTAGGCCCACCTGCATTTCGAATTTTCCGTTCAGAAGCGGCCTTACTACACCATTTACCTTACCCAGTTTAATATCGCGCATCCCAAAATAACTCATCACTTCGTCGGTTACTTTCCCGTTTTTATCTTTGAGCACAATTTTTAAGTCGTATAAAAAAGGATTGCCCGGCGACCATAGTTTTGGTTGGTTGATGGGAAGAAATAACTGTGTTCCTACTGCACCCTTTACCTGCGAAACAGTTTTATTCCCCTCAAGTGCAGTTGCCTCAATCTGCCCATTGGCTGCTGTGGCAGAAAGAATAAGCCTGTTGTTTTCTACATCGGGTGTAATTCGGATCTGCTCAATATAAGTGCTGCCAACAGGCTCCAGCCACACGCTCTGCCATATGCCCGAACTGAAAGTATAATCGCCACGAGGACCGTTTTTCCCCGAAGGTGTTTTTCCATCATTGGGATCGTAGGCCGCTACAACCAGTGTATTGGAACCTCCCTTTAAAAATGCGGTAATATCAAAACCAAAAGCATCGTAAGCACCTGCATGGCGACCAGCAAGCTTACCGTTAACGAATATTGTTGCATCGTGGTCTACACCATCAAAATGTGCAATCACTTTTTTCCCTTTCCAATCAGCAGGGATCTCAAACTCCCGTTTGTACCACATATTGATCTCCTGATTACGCTCAATACCGGATAGAAAAGATTCGGGGCAGTAAGGCACAAGGATTTTTTCATTCTTGCCTGTAAAATCCAAAACCTGCTTAGGTTCGAAAGCTGATAGCACATTTTTGCCACCACGATATGCCCAACTCCCGTTCAGGTTGAGCCAGTTTTTACGTTGAAGCTGTGGCCGTGGGTAATCTGGAAAAGGTACCTTGGCCGTGGCAGCAGGCACAGTCCATTTGGTAGGGAGTTTAGCAACCTGGGCATGCAGTTCTGCAGCAAACAGCAGGGCCAATGTAAAAAACAAAGAATTTTTAAAGGTAGTTTTTAAATTCATCAGGCAGGGATATATTTAGTAGCATTGGGTTGATCCAATGCAAAATAGCCATAATGAACCGTTGGGTCAAATTAATTCCAAGAAATGGATCGCAATTGTTACACTTTGGCAATCCCCTTAGAAGAGAACTGCAGATCGTAAAGTTTTTTGTAATAACCGTTTAGTTTTAACAGTTGCTGGTGCGTACCTTTTTCTTTGATTTCTCCCTTATCAAGCACAATAATCTGATCGGCTTTCTGGATGGTTGATAAGCGGTGGGCAATTACGATCGAAGTACGGCCCTCCATTAAATTATCAATGGCTTTCTGGATCAGTAATTCGGTTTCGGTATCAACCGACGAGGTGGCTTCATCAAGCACCAAAATGGCCGGGTTATGCACCAGTGCGCGGATAAAGGAAATCAATTGCGCCTGCCCTGCCGAAAGCGTTGCTCCTCTTTCCATCACATTATATTGATAACCGCCTGGCAAACGTTCGATAAAATCGTGCGCACCAACCTTTTTTGCTGCATTTACCACTTCTTCAATGGTAATTTCGGGGTTATTGAGGGTAATGTTATTTAAAATGGTATCCGAAAACAGGAAAACATCCTGAAGTACGGTTGCGATATTACTTCTCAGGTAATCGAGATCGAAATCCTCGATATGGATGCCGTCAACTGTAATATCACCTTTCTTAACATCATAAAAACGGTTGAGAATGTTAATGGTCGACGATTTACCGGCTCCGGTTGCCCCAACCAAAGCTACGGTTTGACCTGATTTT
The DNA here is from genome assembly GCF_002432345.1 of Pedobacter sp. UBA5917. Taxonomy (GTDB): domain Bacteria; phylum Bacteroidota; class Bacteroidia; order Sphingobacteriales; family Sphingobacteriaceae; genus Pedobacter. Next base: position 10,657 of record NZ_DJDT01000355.1, on the reverse strand, counting down.
ACTTCGAAAGATAAATCTTTCAACACATAATTTTCATCATTATAGGCAAACCAAACGTTTTCAAATTTAATATCTCCGTTTAACCTGGCAGGTTTCTGTGTACCCTCGTTCGGCGTGGTTTCGTCGGTATCCAAAACTTTAAATACGCGTTCGGCACCCACCATTCCCATCTGCAGCGTATTAAATTTATCAGCCAGCTGACGGATCGGTGTAAAAACCATACCCAGATAAATAATAAACTGCGTAATGGTACCCGGGGTTACATCCAAAGGTTTAGAGAGGATACTTTTTGCGCCGTACCACACCAATAAACCCAGCGACATGGCCGAAATGAGTTCAACCACCGGAAAAAATATAGAATAATACCAGTTCGAACGGATATTGGCATCGCGGTAGCGTTTGTTAATGGCATAAAATTTCCGGTACTCCTGTTTTTCCCTCGCAAAATACTGCACAATAGATACCCCGGTAATGTGTTCCTGTAAAAAGGTATTGAGGTTGGATACTTCATTCCTGATTTCCTGGAAAGCTACTTTAATGGCCTTCTGGAATTTACGGGTAGCCATAATCAACAGCGGGATAGGTAAAAGCACCACTAAACTCAATTCCCAATCGGTGTATAACATTACGCCTATGATTACCACTACCTGCAAACTATCGCCGATCATGGAGATTAAACCCTCTGAAAATATATCTGCAATGGTTTCGAGATCGGAAACGGTGCGGGTAATCAACTGGCCAATCGGTGTTTTATCGAAATATTTAAGGCGTAATTTGGTAATGTGGTTAAAAACATTGATCCTAAGATCGCGGATAACCGACTGCCCCAAAGTATTGGTTAAAAGTGTGTGATTATACTGGATTAAGGTCTGTAACACCAGCATAAAGATCATCAGCATCGTCATGTTTACCAAACCCGGATAATTTCCCGTCAGAATATAATGATCGAGTGTATATTTTATCAAAAACGGACGAACAGGAGAAATGGCTGCCAACAGGATGGTTAAAATAACCGACCACACAAAAACGGCACGATAAGGCTTTACATATTTAAAAATACGTTTCAGTAATCCGGTGTTGTATACGTCGCCTGTAACTGCCATTTTTAGGGTTAACTGGTTAATTGTTTAAATTGGTTAACTGCCGCTTGGGGTTAACTGGTTAATTGATTAGTTTGCAATTAACCGATTAACCAGTTTATACAATTAACCTAGGTATGGATACTCAATCTTCACTAAATACAAACCACAGGCAGGTACCGATTGTCCGGCTTTACTGCGGTTTTTACTTTCTATTATTGCTTTAAAATCCTCTAAATTTATTTCTTTTTTGCCAATCTGCACCAATGTACCCATAATTGCCCGCACCATGTTCCTTAAAAAGCGATCGGCCTGGATGGTGAAAACCAATCCATCTCCCTGCTCTTCGAAAACAGCGTTTGTTACCTTACAGTTATTAGTAAAGGTTTGGGTATTCGATTTGCTGAAACAGGAAAAATCGGTATAATTTAACAAAAGAGCCGCAGCCTGGTTCATTGCCTCCACATCCAGCTTATCTTTAAGCAACCACGACCGGTTAACTTTAAAAGGATCTTTTTCAAAGTGGACATAATATTTATAGGCACGTGCAGTGGCATCAAAACGGGCATGGGCCTCATCGTGTACCGGAATAATGCGTTTTGCAGCAATCTGATAAGGCAACATGGCATTAATACCCGAAATGGCATTTAAAACCTTTGCTTCCGCAACGTCTTCAACATCAAAATGGGCATAAAAATCAGTTGCATGTACGCCTGAATCTGTTCTGCCACAGCCAAGCGTTTCTATCGGCTGACGGAAAAAAACAGACATAGCTTTATCCAGCAATTCCTGAACGGTGATTGCATTGGGTTGAATCTGCCAGCCATGGTACAAGCTGCCATCATAAGCCAATTGGATGAAATACCTTTTTTTACTCAAAGCGATGCAAAAATACAATTTGACGGTCAAAGCGCAAAGCGCATGGCGCCGGGCGTTTCCGTTTTGTTTATTCTGATTATAGAAAAAAGCCATCCACGCCAACAAAAACTGTATCTGAAGCATTTGCATTATACCCTATACTTTTTTGTCCTTTATTCTTTTACCAAAAACAGTTAAGTTTGCCTTAAATATTAAATTAACATGATACAAAGAATACAATCGATCTGGTTTTTTTTAGCAGCTTTAACCCTTGCCTTAATGTTGTTTTTACCTATCGCGAGCAAACAGATCACCGGAACTGAATCTGCAGTATACTCAAGTGGTTTATTCCAGATTATTGAAGGAAAAGCTGGCTCACCATTTAAAATACAATCATTTTTACCTCTATTGATCACCAATATTGCTATCGCCATCCTTTGCTTTATCAATATCTTTAACTACAGAAAAAGGGCTTTTCAGAAACGTTTTGCGATCCTTTCGATTATTTTGATCGGTGGTTTTGCGTTTTGGTGCAGCGTTTATGCGAAAAAACTACCTGGGGGCATTGAAGGTGCAAGCTTTGGCATCGGCGCTTATTTACCTGCGGTAGCGATATTATTTATTGTACTGGCCATTTTTGGCATCAATAAGGATGAAAGATTGATCCGTTCGGCTGAAAGGTTGAGGTAATGTTACAGCGGCCCCAAACAATTTGTTTTTCTTTAGCATCTATGGCACTAGTTGTCATGTTTATTTTTCCAATTTTAAATAAAGATGTAAACGGGACACTACTTCCTGTATTGTACACTCGTGGCTTTGCTTCGAGCTGGGATGCAGGCGAATTTATTGCTGTAAATATTGTTACTCCCATCTATTCATTATTGATTACCCACGTCGTGTTGATTTTCCTTTGTTTCTTCAATATTTTAAACTACAAAAAAAGGACTTCTCAGAAACGTTTTGCAATCCTTTCGATTGTATTAATCGGTGGTTTTGCGTTTTGGTGCAGTGTTTATGCAAAAAAACTACCTGATGGTATTGAAGGTGCAAGTTTTGGCATCGGCGCTTATTTACCTGCGGTAGCCATACTATTTATTGTACTGGCCATTTTCGGCATCAATAAGGATGAAAGATTGATCCGTTCGGCAGAGAGGTTGAGGAAATAGCGAATATATCTTTTCAGTTATCGTCATTTCGAGCGGAGTGTTATTTAGTCGAGAAGTTTGCCATGATAGATCTCTCTCCCGAATATTCGGGACTGCGCTTCAGTCGAGATGACGATGCTTCTATGAAGTTTTTTAATAGTAGTGGAGGATAACGTAGTAGAGAACCACGCAGTGCTCAGCGAAGCTAAATCTGTCTCGAGATAGATCTCTCCGCTCCACTGCGTTCCGGTCGAGGTGACGACCATTTTTCAATTAACCAATTTAAACAATTAACCAGTTAACCGATTAACCATATTTACTTTAACTCTTCTATCCCTAACTTCACAGCAAGTTCGTTCAGGTCTTTTACCACTACATCGATCAATGGGATGCCGCTTATTTTTCTTTCCTGTTCAAATTCGTGTTCCGGTTCACCTGGGATGATGACTTTTTTATCTGGATCGATTGTTTTTGCACTTTTAAAACGCTCCACCCAATTGTCTAAATGATCTTTGAATTCGGCAGCCGGCCTGAAACCATCAACCCGCATAGCGCCTAAAAAGTGACCTAATCCTTCACCAACCGGGTTTGCAGAAGGTTCTAAAAATGCGACGAAAGGTGGCACCCACGGACCATAATTGGCCCCAGAAAGCACGGCCGATAAAATATCAACCGTAGCACTTAACCCATAACCTTTATGGCTGCCATGATCTTTATCACTGCCCAGCGGCAATAATGAACCACCGTTTTTCAACTCGTTCGGATCGGTGGAGTTCTCGCCATTTTTATCCTGAACCCATCCATCAGGAATACTTTTATTGGCGCGTTGGGCAATTTCGAGCTTACCGTTTGCTGCAGCAGCAGTAGCCATATCAACAATTACCGGCGGATATTTACCGGCCGGAAATGCATAACACATAGGGTTTGTGCCCAATAAACGTTCGTTGGCATAAGTTGGGGCAACCAATGGACTGGCATTCGTCATGCTGATGCCGATCATATCTTTTTCTACCGCCATTAAAGCATGATAACCAGCAATACCAAAGTGGTTGGAGTTTTTAACCGACACCCATCCACTACCGTATTTTTCGGCTTTTTCTATGGCAACTTTCATCGCAAAAGGCGCAACCACCAAACCTAAACCGGCATCGCCATCAACTGTTGCAGTAGTTGGGGTTTCGTGCACAATTTTAATATCAGGTGTAGCGTTAATCCTTTTCTTTTCCCATAAACGCACGTAACCGCTTAAACGGGCCACACCGTGCGAATCGATACCGCGCAAATCTGAACGGATCAAAACATCGGTTGCCAGATCAGCATGTTCATCCGAGCAGCCCATTTTTTTAAAAACGTTGTAAGTGAAGCTGCGTAAGTTGGTTTCGGTAAAGGTGATGAAGTTCATAATATACTATTTGTCGTCACCCTGAATTTATTTCAGGGTCTCTTTCTCCATAGATGCTAAAATGAATTCAGCATGACGGATCTAAAAATAAACTAAGGCAATAAAACCGTAAAATCGCCACCCAATGGTTCGAAGTTTTCGATACAGGAAGAAAGAAAATCTTCACCGTAATTTACATACATCGGAGCAATATTCAAGATCCTTTCCTGCAATGTTCCATTCGGGAAAAGTCTTTTCTTTACATTATCAATTTGCACAAGCGCTGTTTCGTGTTTGCGCTTTTCGGCACGGAACAGTTTCTTTTCGAGATTGGCCAACAAATGATTGGTTTTCTGCTTCGCGGTATCAGTTGAAACAGAAAGCGTTTTATCAATTTTATAGGCATTTAACTTAATCTGGTCGAAAATACTATTAATGGCCCTGGTTTCGTCGGCTAAACTTAACTGGGCAGTTGTATTACGTTTTACCCAGATATTTTTCAACTTTTCAACCGGTAGGAAAATGTCTTCCAGTGAGAAACCGAGGTTATATAAATTCTGTGCGCTTCGTTTATCAATCAGTATGGCAGAGTTACGTAATAAAAGAACCGGAAAGTCGACTTTATAAAAATCGAAATTTGCTTTTAACTGCATCCAATAAGCTACCTCTGCCCCACCACCAATGTAGGCGATGTTTGGTAAAATCACTTCCTGGTACATGGGTCTCATCACTACATTCGGACTAAAACGCTCGGGATGTGAATCGATTTCAGTCCTTAATTCTGCTTCGGTAAAACTGATATCGGTATGGTTTACCTGATATTTGCCATTTTCGAAAATCAAACGCTCACGCAGGTTATCGATCAGATAAAAGAAGTTAATGTCTCTACCGTTTACCTGTGTTTTATAGCCCAGATCTTCGAGTTTTTTGGAGCTGTTATCGATATTTTTGGCACTGTTGTGTTTAATAATATCTTCGGTAATGATATTTTCGAATTGTTTCTTTAATTGGGCATCGTCGGCATTCACAATTACCAGACCATACTTTTCGAAAAGATTATTCACCAAAAAGCGGGTGGCATCGGCTAAATTATCGTGCTGTAAATAAGCCTGCTCTACCAATTTGGCAATCCTTTTTCCGTTTTTCGAAATGCCCAGGTAACCTTTGTATGCTGTTACCGCAGCAGCGACAGTTTTGGTACTTAACCTTCCGGTTGCGCCATTGGTCTGTTGTATCCAGCTGATGTTTTTTTCATCAACGCTTACGTGGTTAATCTCGTCAAAATCGTGATCTTCTGTAGCCATCCAGTACACCGGAACAAAGTTTTTGTCGGGATGTGCCATTTTTAATTCAATGGCGAGATTAATGGTGGTTACAATTTTGTAGATAAAATAAAGCGGTCCGGTAAACAGGTTTAACTGATGGCCGGTGGTAACGGTAAAGGTGTTATCAAGGCTTAAAAGCTCGATGTTTTTGGTTACCGATTTATTGGGCTGTAAATGCTGGTACTGATCCTGCAATACTTTTACCAAAGTAGCCCGGTTTCCGATGAAATTCCTTTCCTCAATGGCTTTGGCCAAACCCTCCATGTCAGGGCGGTAACTATAAAACGCCTTTAGCTGTTCTTCGTTATTAATATAATCCAAAACCAGTTTTGAAAAAGATCCGGTTTCCTGATATGAGATATATTTTGCCTGCATGATGTGCGAAAGTAATGCAATTTAAGGATAATTATAAAGTTGCGCTACTATTTTACAATTGTTAAATAATTAGAGGTTACTTTCAATTGCACCTACTTTTTCGCGGTATAGCTCAATAGGACTGTCTAAAAGCACAGCAATTACAGTTACCTGCCGATCCAATTTATCTTTTGGTACCGGAATATACACGATACCCGGTATCTTGCTCCAATAGAGTTTGTTATAAATTTCGTGCTGTAGCATGGTGCCTTCGCCAACCACCCTGATCCTGCTGATGTTGTTTTTTAAACCCTTAATGGCAATAGGGCCGGTCGGCTCACCTTCTACAAATAGATAAAGTGTTTGTTTATCGGCCGAAAGGGCAGTTTTTCCTTGAAAATGACCTTCAGGGATGCCTTTTAGCGTTTTACATATCGCTTCTGCATTTTTAACCACCCAATAATCGTAAAGGGTTTGTTTCGTTTTATAATTCATTCCATCGGCACCAAGGTTAGAATCATTAAATGGGCTGTCCCCTCCCGATACATCATTAACCAGGTTTTTGATTTTGAAATAGCTTGGATCAAAATCTGTAGTTACAAGCTGCAATTTGGGTACATCAATATTTTGCCCAAATTTATTTAATAGTTCAATAGGGTTTTGAAACTGAACTTCCAACACGGTAACATCAGGATCTTTAGCGGCAGATGGAATAGTGATTAAATAATTGTTATTTCCAAGTGGAGTTTGATTAACGATGCCGCTATTCCCCAATATGTTTATTTTTTTTACCGGCGACTTAATCCCGCTTAACATCAGGCCCTGGGTTGGAAAATAATCCAGGTAAATAAATAGCGATTTTTTATCTTTTGATAATGCAGTTTTGGCATTAACATGTCCTTCGGGCAAACCTGTTTGCGTACCATAAATTGCTGCCGCATGTTTTTTGGTCCAACGGCCCAAATCTTTCAAAATCTGCACCTGTTCAGGAGCTATGGCACCATCTGCTTTCGGACCTATGTCTAACAACAGGTTACCGCCCATGCTGATACAATCAACCAGGGTGCGGATAATCATATTTGATGATTTATAATGTTTATCATATGGTTGATAACCCCACGAATCGTTCATGGTATAACAAAGCTCCCATTCGGGCGAGTTTGGTTTTACTACAGGCACGCCCTGCTCGGGGGTATCGTAATCGCCATGGCCGTTTAAACGCGAATTAATAATGATGTTCTGGTTTACCTTCCGCAGATTTTCCAGTATATTTTTGGCCTGCCATTCTTCCCCGCTGTGCTCCCAATCGCCATCAAACCACACCAGATCGGGATTGTATAGCGTTGAAAGTTCGTTCAATTGCCCCTGAAAGTAATTTTGGAATTTTTTAAAGCGTGCCGGATCCTGCTTATAATCGTAGCGCTTTCTATCACGGGTAAAAACGTCGTAATCCGGATAACTCCAATCAGGCAGAGAAAAGTACAAACCTGTTTTCAATCCGGCTTTTTTAAGTTCAGTTACAAAAGGTGTAATGAGATCTTTTTTAGCTGCACTTTTATTTACAGTTGTGGTGGCATTTGGCATTTTACTGTTCCAAAGGGCAACACCATCATGGTGTTTGGTTGTAATTACGGCATATTTGGCACCACTTTCTTTAATCAGGTTTACCCATTCGTTTGCTTTATATTTTGAAGCGGTAAACCCATTAAGCTGTTTCATATAAGCATCGTGGTTGATGTAATTGTTAAAAAACGACCAAGATTCGGAAATGCCATTAACAGAATAAATACCCCAGTGGATAAAAATTCCTAGTTTGGCATCAGCAAACCATTGCATTTTTTGGTTAGAGGCTGCTTGTTGGGCAGAAAGTGTATTGCTTATTAAGAGTGGGAATAATATGGTTAGGAATCTTAAATAACGCATAATGTTGTTTAGTATATATAAACGTTAAATATAATATTTTGAAAAGATTTTGGCAGGATAATGATGTGGAATTATAATACATACTTTTAAAAGCCCCGTCATCTTGATCCGATAGCTGTTGGATGTAGCACAGTCCCGAATATTCGGGAGAGAGATCTAATAATCTTGCATGAAAGACCCTGAAACAAGTTCAGGGTGACGTATGTTGTTTTAAAAGCGCCTCGGGATAGATTTAGCTTCGCTGAGCCTTCGGGTTCTCGACTTCGCTGCACTCCGCTCGAAATGACGAGGCGGAGAAGCTTCGCTAACAATGACGACACCTCGCGGCAAATAAATTATTTACAGAAATAATACCTCTTAAACAAAAAAGCCGCCCCGAATAATCGGGACGGCTCGTAAAAATATTTGGTTTAGTGATTTACCATTTTTTACGGCGCTCGCCGCTTCCACCTTCACGGTTTCCACCATCTCTGCGTCCGCCACCGGTGTTACCACCTTTGTCATCACGGCTACGTCCAGAGAAATCTCTGAAACCGCCACCGCTATTTCCACCTTCACGTCTTCCACTACCACCGCCAGATCTTCTGTCGCCGCCACGGAAACCGCCGCCACCGCCGCCTCTGCGTTCACCGCCGAAACCACCGCCACGTCTTTCTCCGCCACCACGTCTTTCACCAGCGCCTTCACCACGACCACCATCACCGCTTTTCTCGATACGTACCTGACGACCGTTGAATTCAACTGATTTAAATCCTTCAAAAACTTTGTCGGCAACAGCATCTTCTACTTCAAAGAAAGAGAAAACACCTTTTAAATCGATTTTACCAACACTTTTGCCACCAATTTTACCGTTGTTACAGATAAAAGATAACATATCGCCACGGGTAAACTCATCTACAGAACCTAAGTTGATGAACAAACGGGTGTAACCTTCGCTACCACGTCCGCGTCCAACTCCTCTTTCGCCCCTATCTGATCCACGTTCATCACCAACAGCTGCATTTAAATCAGGTGCTTTAGAATAGTAGTCAAGGAAACGGTTAAATTCTAAAGAAGCAAAACGTTTGATTACATCTTCTTTAGATAAATCAGCAAATTCATCCATAATACGTGGGATGTACTGATCGATCTGCTCGTTGTTAACTTCTACATTGTGTACTTTGTGTACCAATGAGAATAATTGTTTTTCGCAAACATCAAAACCTGTAGGCAGTTCGGCTTTGGTAAACTGTTTACCAATGATACGCTCTAACTGACGGATTTTACCCAATTCTTTAGAGTTGATGATACAGATAGAAATACCGGTTTTACCAGCACGGCCTGTACGGCCCGAACGGTGGGTATAACTTTCGATCTCATCAGGTAAAGAATAGTTGATTACGTGTGTTACGTTGTTTACATCGATACCACGTGCAGCAACATCGGTAGCAATTAGCAACTGCATGTTACGCTCACGGAAACGTTGCATTACCTTATCACGTTGTTGTTGCGATAAATCGCCGTGTAAAGCATCGGCATTGTAACCATCTTTGATCAAATGCTCGGCAATATCCTGGGTATCTAATTTTGTTTTACAGAAAACAACACCAAAAATTTCAGGGTTGAAATCTACAATACGTTTAAGGGCAGCGTATTTATCACGGGCACGAACAATGTAATATTCGTGTTCGATGTTTACGTTACCGGTATTTTTTGTGCCCATGGTTAATTCTACAGGGTTATCCATATAGTTTTTAGCTATACGGCGAACTTCTGAAGGCATTGTAGCCGAGAATAACCAGGTTTTTTTGTCATCAGGAGTAGTTGATAAAATGTCGTTGATATCGTCCTGGAAACCCATGTTCAACATCTCGTCAGCTTCATCAAGCACAACATATTTAACGTTTGAAAAATCAATCGCCTTACGGCCAATGATATCCAACATACGGCCGGGCGTGGCCACTACGATCTGAATTCCCTGACGGATTTCGCGTAGTTGTTGCATAATGTTCGCACCACCGTAAACGGCAACTACGTGGGCATTAGCAATGTTTTTAGAAAAGTTTTTAAGGTCGTTAGCGATCTGTAAGCATAACTCACGGGTAGGGCATAAAATCAATGCCTGTGGTTTATTAACTTTAAAATCGATTAGTTCTAACAGCGGCAAACCAAATGCGGCTGTTTTTCCTGTTCCTGTTTGGGCCAAACCAACAAAATCATTAGTGCCTTCTAACAGTACAGGAATACTTTGCTCCTGAATCGGCGTTGGATTTTCGAATCCAAGGTCCTTTACGGCATTAACGACGTCATCACTTATCCCCAATAATTGAAATGGGTTTGTCATTCGTCTTTTATTTTTTAATTGAGCCGCAAAGGTACGGTTAATATTCCGTATTTTACAGATTGTCAAGCAAATAGTTTTTAAAGCTAAATATTTGAGAATAAGGAAGTAATGCAGAATGTATGATGGAAGATGGAAAATGTATGATGGCAGGGCTTTAAACTGGGATCGGAGATGGGCTTTGGGTTTTATTTTTTATTTCGGTTAATTGTTTAAATCGGTTAACTGGTTAATTGTAGAGTACAAGTGTAATTCCATCATCCGTTTTACAT
>NZ_DJDT01000053.1 GCF_002432345.1 Pedobacter sp. UBA5917 | reverse complement strand
GAGCGGTTACATTATTTAAACGTAACCGCTCCGGTATTTTGTATATCAATGCCATTAAAGCTTGCTCAATAATTTACTTAAATTTGGTTTAATGCCAACAGTTATCGGTACGGTATTAAAAGTCCTGTTCTGTATTTTGCCAAAACCATACATGTAGCTGGCCTCAACAAACAAATTGGCACCACCAATATTATATTCTATCCCTGCACCGCCTTCGGCAATACCCAAACCATTCGATTTATTATCCTGGGTAACCTGCAAGGTCGTACTGTTTACCCCAACCTGTGGAGTGAGGATAAAACCACCACCCGCACCTGCGAATCCATAAAATGCCCATTTATTTACAATTTTACGATAACCTAAGGCCATATTGAGGAGGTAAGTAGTAGATCTTCCTTTTTGTATGGTATAGGTATAACCGGCGTCGGGTGTAATTTGGTTAAAGGTAAAAGCGTGTAAACTTACCTTTGGGTATAAAAATAGTCCGCCGTTGCCTACGCCAACATTTAACCCGAGGGAAGTAGAGAATTTCGGTTTAAAATAATCTGATGTTTCACCCATGGGGAAAGCAAAGCCAATGCCACTCATCGAGTACAGTTTATCGGGCCTGTTTTGAGCCTTTGCCCTAACTGATACTATTGCACACAGCAACATCACCGGTATAATCAATCTTAATTTCATATCTGATTTTTTTAATTTTTGGTTAAGGCATTTACTTTCTGTAGTAAATCGCCCATATTAAATGGTTTCTCTAAATAATCTTCGGGATGATATTTTTGGGATGCAATATAATTTTCGTCATATCTGGCCGAGGCCAGGATAACCGGAATGTGTTCGGTTTCCGGATTTAACTTCAATTCTTTAAACACCGCGCGTCCATCCATTCCATTTAACATAATGTCGAGAATAATCAGGTCGGGGCCGAAATTTCTGATGGTCTTAAAGATATACCTTGGCGATAACAAGGGGTAAACTTTATAATTTCCGGTTTCTAAAACCTCCTGAAAAACTTCCAATACATCAGGATCATCATCCACAACTAATACTCTTTTCAAAACAGATAAATCAATTAATTTAAAATAGACTATCCTAATACAAAGTTTAAGCGGGAATGTTTTAACCTGAGGTTAAAAAATGGTTAAGTTGGATAGCTGTTAATATGAAATTTATGCCGGCTGAGCCTGGTTATGGCTTTTTGTGGGGAAAATTATGCTGAACAAAATCGGCAAAGAGGGAAACATGGGTTTCGGATATGGTAAAGGCAGTTTCTCCGGATAATAATACTTTATTGCTGAGTACACTTTTGATATGCTGTTTGGCAATAACCACCGTATCACTGATCTGTATAAAGGCCGAGTGTTTTTTTAGCATTTTTAACGTTTTGATAAAATCCTCTCTCGAGCTTAAGAAGGTATCATTTACAGTTGTAAATACAACATCTGCTCTGGTTTCCTCTACAGCAATAAGCTCATTCAGGTCTACACGCACCAGATTTCCTTTTTCACCAAGCATTGGGATATAAAAGAAATACCCATCTTCGGGTGCAAGCATATTTGGTGTTTCTTTACCGGTTGGATAAAGGTTGTTTATCGTTTTGGTAAAGTGTAATATGGAATAGGGTTTAAGCAGGTAGGCATCAGCTTCAACTTTAAAGGCATCAATGGCGTAACGGGCATGTGCGGTGGTAAAAACGAGGTGTCTGGTTTTCTGTCTTAATAAACCGGCCAGTTCTATTCCCGAAAGTGCAGGCATTTCTACATCCATAAAAATGATATCTACGGGATTGGACACCGATATTTCTGCCAATGCCTTCAGCGGTTCGGTGAAAGTTTGCACAAGTTTGAGATCTGGCAACTTATCCACGTACGCAATTAGACTTTCGAGAGCGTATGGGTCGTCATCTATTGCGATGCAACTTATAGACATTTTTGATAGGTTTAGGTACCGCAAATTACAACTTAAGGCAATAAAAAGGAAAAAAAACGTACTCGTAACGGATTTTTATCTATTCGGCAAGGAAAATTGCTTTTTATTTTAAGATTGTTGCAGAAATTTAAGCTTTGGAATTAAAATACTAAAACGTTAGCCATTTAACCCGATCTGCAACTTTACCCTAAAGTAGTTGTTTTTGTCGGTAAAATAGCTAAAGCTTGCATTTTTGCCATAGGTATAATCTAAACGTTTTTTGATGTTTTCGAGGCCAGAGCTTAATCCAGAATGATCTTTAACCGTATTTACGAGATTGGATGTTTCAATGATAAGGTGCCCGTCTTCAATCCTAACGCTTACTTCTGCCGGATCGGAAATTTTAAACAGCTCCCCATGTTTAAAAATATTCTCTACCAGGGTAATCAGTACCATTGGGATGATTTTTAGGTTCCTGATCCCGTCGTCGTATCCGAAACGTAACTGAATGCTATGGTCTTTGCGGAGCTGGTGCAGATTGATCAGGTTTTCTACCTGGTTAATTTCCTCGTCAAGCAGGATAAATTCACGGTCTTTATTACTGTCAACAGAGTAGCGCATCATTTCGGAAAGCGAATGGATGGCTTCTGCAGCAACTGGAGACGATTCGCGGGCATTCTGATAAATAAAATCCAGGGTATTAAATAATAAATGTGGTTGGATCTGCGCTTTTAAAAATGCATTTTCCGATCTGGCAATCTGGATGAGATTATTTAAACGCTGCTTTTCAAGCTCTTCGGTCTTTTTTCTCTCCTTAATATAATTCAGTAAAAAATAATAACCCGTAGAAAAGCACATAAAATATACACAACGGTATAATGGCGATGAAAAATACTGCAGATCCAGTGTGATTTTTCTCGATCCGGTATAATGTGTATGATAAATGATGATATAATCCAGTAATATTGCCATTAAAAGATAGCAAACAATTTCGAGCGCCAGGGCTATTGGTAGCTTCCAGAAGGTCTGTTTTGGGTTTTTAAAGCCAAACGTAAGTACAACATGGGCGTGCACATAAAAGGTAATGATATTGAGCGTATAATATAAAATGTATGGGGGTAAGCTGCCGAATTTCCCGTTAATCAGTCCAACAATGATCGATTCGTAAAAAATAAAGATGATCCACACAATGATGTGGAGTTTTTTACTGATGAGCCACTGTAATATCGGGCTTTTTTTTACTGTTGCGCTTTCGTTCGTTGCGTTCATCTGGCTAGTTAACTGGGATACGGCTATGTATAATTAACAAAAAACTTATTGTTTAATTGTTCTCACAACGAAAATACTAAAAAATTAGTTTTTAAGAACGGTTTGTTTTTATCGTTTTTTCCCTGATGTACTCCTGTATGCTTTCGCGATAGTTGTTTCCGATGTTGATGGTCAGGTCGTTGATCATTTTTAGTGTATTGCCCTCAATTTTTTCGATATAGTTTTTGGCAATAATAAAAGAACGGTGGGCCTGTAAAAAATTCTGGTAATCTTTTAAAATGATCTTAACTTCTGATAGGGCAATGTACGATACAATGGTTTCGCTCAGGGTAAAAATGCGTACATAATTCTGCAGGCTCTCTACTGCAACAATATCGGCGTACCTCACTTTAATCAGGTTATTTTTCTCGCTTTTGTTCCTTACAAAAAAATAATCGTCTTCCTGTTTTACCTGCACATGCGGCACGCTGGGTGTATGAGGGAAAAGATGGTTAATGGTTTCGGCAAAGCGAGCAAAAGTATAGGGTTTTAATAAATAGGCGCTTGCATATATTTCAAAAGCCTCATAAGCATATTTGGAATGGGAGGTGGTAAAAATCAATTTATCGGTTTTGTGCCTGATGCTTTTTGATAACTCCAGACCCGAAATCATGGGCATGTCAACATCAATAAAAATAATATCGACATTTTCCCGGGCAGTAATTTCATTTAAAGCCTGAACCGGATCGGTGTAGGATTTTACCAGTTCAACATTCGTAAGATTATTGATATACGCAGTTATCCCGTTGACGGCAAGGATGTCGTCATCGATTACGATGCATTTCAGTTTCATTGTGTGTGTGTTAAGCATACTAATTTATGGCTTGCATTTTTAAATAAAGAAATTATTTTTCCTTTGTATCTATACTTAGTATTCTTTATAATAAATAAGATACGTTGTTTTTTGCCTGTAAAATCGTGGCTACGGCAATGGAAAAGCATAGGGTACACAAAATGTGAAATAAAACAAAATGTTTCAATTACTTGTATTACAATATATTGCATTTTGAATCGTAATAATTAATAGATATATTTAATAACCTAAATAATCATCCCGAAAATCCTTAAACCCAATATCCCATGAAACGTAAAATCCGCACCACTAATAGATTAAACGTATCCATTACCAAAAAAGTTATCGAACTGCAGGAAAGAGGTTACGATTGCGACTTTCTTTTATTGGCCAATGGCAGTTTGCTGTGTATGCAAACCAATCTGAAATATCCGGTAAACACGGTTGCCATTAAACAGATGGAACATGGATACGATTTTTTTAGCCATTCTTACAAACATGTACATACCATCGAAACAGGTAATGGCGAAAGGGGAGTGCTCTTAACCGAAGAACGTTTTAATTAGGCATTCGTTTTCTTACAATTTTATTCCCGCGGTAAGGTTGAAATTTGTGATGTAATTAAATCTTAAAAACATGACACATACAACCCAACCAACCATACTGGTTACCGGTGCAACTGGTAGCATTGGTTATGAATTGGCAAAACAGTTAGCTGATCACCATATCCCTTTCAGGGCATTGGTAAGAAATCCGGACAATGCAAAAACTTTAAAAGAATTAAAAGGAGCCGAATTGGTAACAGGCGATTTTGAAAATAAGCAAAGTATTGTAAAGGCGTTAAAAGGCATTGAGCAGGTTTTTTTAGTGACTAATTCATCAGAGGAAGCCGAAAGTTTACAGTGCAGTTTTGTTGATTTAGCTGCAAAGAACGGTGTGAAACATATTGTAAAATTATCACAGTTTGCGGCTGATTTAAACTCACCTGTACGTTTTTTACGTTACCACGCTGTTGTTGAACAGAAAATTAAAGAAACAGGTTTACAGTATACTTTTTTAAGGCCAAACCTGTTTATGCAGGGATTGTTGGGCTTTGCCGATCCTATAAAGTACCAACAGCAGTTTTTTGCCACAGCTGGCGATGCCAAAATCAGTTTGGTTGATACCCGCGATATTGCAGCGGTAGCATTAAAGGCACTCACAACCACTGATCATGAGAATAGGATTTACGACATTACCGGACCAGAAGCCATTAATCATCAGGAAATAGCCGGAATGCTTTCACAGGTATTAAAAAAGGAAATTAAATACATCAATGTATCTGATGAAGACATGCAAAATACCTTATCGAATGTTGGTTTTCCGGCATGGCAGGCCGCAGGTTTGATAGAAGATTATGCACATTATGCCCGTGGCGAGGCGGCAGCGGTAAGCAATGTGGTAAAAGAAGTAACTAGCAAAACACCCAGAAAATTTATTGATTTTGTTAAAGATTATAAAACTGCTTTTGAGTAGTGCTTCACTTACGAAGTTTAATCGGCAGGATGCCGATAACTTCGTAAATCTGTGGAGATATTTGCGGTGGTGCCAGATGTTACCATCTGGCACTTAGTCTCATTTAAAACCATTTTTCATGGTGTTCGATGTTACCATCCGGCACTTATTCTGAAAATTATGATGGATCAGTCAGATGGTAACATCGGACTGCTTAAAAAACTTTTCTTCTTTTATTCTGTTTAGATTTTATTGAATATATTTAAACAAAATAAATGACCTATTCCATTTCAGACCTCGAACAGCTTTCGGGCATTCACTCCCATACCATCAGGATCTGGGAGCAGCGGTATGGTGCATTAAATCCGATGCGTACAGAGGGTAATACGCGTTTATACGATGATAAACAGCTGAGAAAACTGTTAAATATCGCCAGTTTAAATAAAAGTGGCCTCAAGATTTCTAAAATCTGCAGTCTTTCTGATGATGATCTGGAGCGTCTTTTACATCAGCAGCTAACCTATCCATCTCTTGATGACGAAGCCGAATTCTATATTTCGAAATTGATCAACAGTGGATTAGCTTTTAATGAACAGACGTTTAACCAGCTAATTGATGATGGAATTGATAAAATCGGACTTTCAGGTTGTTACCGGAAAATTATGTACCCATTGCTTGTACGTTTGGGATTAATGTGGCGAAAAGACGATATTTGCCCCGCCCATGAGCACTTTTTATCCAATATTATCCGTCAAAAAATATTTACACACATTAATAATCTCCCGTTTGCCGCCCCATCATCAGGTAAATGGCTTCTGTTCCTGCCCGAAGATGAAGATCATGATATCGGATTGCTTTTTGCCAGTTACATGTTAAGGATGTATGGCCAGCAGGTTATTTTTTTAGGAAGTAAAGTTCCTTTAGACTCCATAGAAAGGATATTTTTTACGTTAAATGTAGATCATGTTCTGCTTTTTATGGTGAAATCTCGAACTGCTGTTGCAGCTCAAAAATATATAGATCAATTATCAGAAATATGCACCTCCACCCAGATCCATCTGGCCGGAAACAGTCAGGTTATCGGTAAGCTAAAAAATATCGGTCACATCAACTGGTTTAAAACGCTCGATGAATTTGAAACATCCATCCAATCCCCACTTTCCCATGAAAGAAATTTTTGATCAACTCTCTGCCGATTGTAGCCGGCTCACTACCAGACGTTATAGTACCAGCTTTTCTTTTGGCATCTATTTTCTGGGTAAGGAACTCCGCATGCCCATCCATTCTATTTATGGTTTTGTACGTTTGGCAGATGAAATCGTCGACAGTTTCCATCATTACGACAAAAAGTTTCTGCTCGATAAATTTAAGCAGGATACTTTTGAGGCGATTAATTTAGGCATCAGCTTAAATCCTATCCTGAATTCGTTCCAGAAGGTAGTTAACCACTATCAGATCGACACTGAGCTGATCCGTCTTTTTCTAAAAAGCATGGAAATGGATCTTGCTACCCAAAAATATACTCCGGAGCTTTATAACGAATATATACTTGGTTCTGCCGAGGTAGTTGGTTTAATGTGTTTAAAGGTTTTTACAAATGGAAATGAAACCGGCTATGAACAGTTAAAACCTTATGCGATGAAATTGGGTTCTGCTTTTCAAAAAGTAAATTTTTTACGTGATGTTAAAGCCGATCATCAAAGTTTAAACCGCAATTATTTTCCAAATGTAAACCTAGCGGTATTTTGCGATAACCAAAAAAGGGAAATAGAGCAGGAAATAGAAGAAGAATTTGCAGTTGCACTGGCCGGCATCAAGATGTTGCCCCCAAGCGCCAGGAATGGTGTATATTTGTCGTACATCTACTATAAAAAACTATTTACCAAAATTAAGCGGTTAAGTGCCGAAAAAATTATGACGGAGCGGATCAGGATTTCCAATACCCATAAAGTGGGCCTGATGTTTGATTCGATTATCCGCAATAAGTTAAATGTAATTTAAATGGAAGAACAGGTTATTCTGGTTGATCAGGATGATGTGGCGTTGGGCCAGATGGGGAAAATGGAAGCACATGAAAAAGGTTTGCTTCACCGTGCTTTTTCTGTATTTATTTTTAATTCGAAAAATGAACTGCTGTTGCAGCAAAGGGCTTTAAGCAAATACCATTCTGGCGGCTTATGGACCAATACCTGTTGCAGTCATCCAAGGATGGGCGAAGCCAATTTAGATGCGGCAAAAAGGCGTTTAATGGAGGAAATGGGGATGGACTGTGTGCTCAATTATCTTTTTAAATTTACCTACAAGGCCAAATTTGAAGATGGATTAACGGAGCATGAGGTTGACCATGTTTTTTTCGGTTCGAGCGATAGACTTCCGGAAATTAATAGGGAAGAGGTAGAAACTTTTAAATACGTGGATCTGGAAACTTTGGCAAATGATATCAAAGTTAATCCGGGCATTTACACCCCCTGGTTAAGGATCTGCCTGGATAAGGTGACGGAGCATGTAAATCTTTCTAAAACAAAAAACGGGCATACAGCCTAAGCCATATACCCGTATCTAAATTAACGCTCTCGAGGACAAATATAGGACTAGTTTCTAAAAATCCAACAGGTTTAACACTTCTTTTACTTTAAAATTATAATTAATTAACGCGATTTGTGGTGGTTTTAATCTTAAGTTTCTGTTCCTCAGAATTTTAATTATTTCATAAAAAATTAAAAAAGTGAGACTTAATTTTTTAGTTATTTAATCTTTCATAAAAGTTTTTCAGGAATATTACTCTTTCTCCAGTTTTTGAAATTTAAACTTGTCCTTGATGTAGTTGTTAAAATATCTTCCTTTTGAGCCCGAAGCTTTTAACATCTTATAAACCCGTTCAGGAACATTTTTATACAGATAAGCCATATCGGTGATAAACATGATTTTTAATGCTTTTCGATCTGCATCATAACTGAAATATTTAATTACAGATGAAGGCATGGCTGAAGGTTTAACTAAAAACAGCCTGTATTACAAATGGTTTTAATCTTTTTTGAGCTCCGATTCTTCTTTTGCCACTTTGATTTTTTCTTTTTTTAGATCGATCCTGATGATGTTATAGAGGCTCATGTACACATTGGCAATCCAAACAATGGCAAAAAAAGCGATCAAGTAACCACGCCAATCAGAATAAAGTAGCTTGAAATTGGTTATGGATAACAGAATCAGGGTTATGTAGTGACTAAAGCAGTATTCGCACGTAAACACATAGAAAAATTTACGTTTTACCAGCTTATCACAGTTTTTGGAACGATCGACACAGAACTCACGCGCCTCTCTAAAAATCTCTTCCTTGGTAACCGTCCAAGCAATACAGGCAACAGGCAGGGCCATAATAAAAAGGTAATAAATGTGTGTTTCCATAACAATCAGATCCGGGATATTATACAACCTTAAAGCCTTTAAAATGTTTAGTTAAGCAAGAAACTTTTTCGGTATATTTATGTTATTTCTTAATCTAATCAATATTGTTATGGAAAGATCAGAAATTATATCGCTGTTGGAAGTTATCAATCAACAGGTAAGTTCTTCGGTTCTGGGAGGCATGGAAGAAGAATATGAAGAATTGGAAAGCATGGGGCTTATTAAGATCAACCGCGAATCGGTACAATGGTCGTCGGCAATGACTCCTGCCGGAAATGCCTATTTGGGGCACGATTAAGCCGATTGTTATTTCTACCGCAGGTATTACTACCAAACGCTGACTGATTTATTGTTGGAAATCTGCTAAATTTGCCGCAAGTTTAGAATTGCGCCCGGATTAAATTAATGGCCATTTCTATCTGCAGATATGAACGATTTACAACTCAGAACAGTAAATGTTACCCGTTATGTTACGCCTTTGCGCGAAGGAGGCTCTATGCCCGCCATTGCCGAGGCCGACGATAACTTTTTATATGTACTCAAATTTAGAGGAGCGGGCCAGGGTACAAGGGCTTTAATTGCCGAATTAATCGGTGGTGAAATTGCACGGATTTTAGGTTTACGCGTACCCGAACTGGTTTTTGCCAATCTGGATGAAGCTTTTGGGAGAACTGAGCCTGATGAAGAAATACAGGATCTGTTAAAAGCCAGCGTTGGCCTGAATCTGGCTTTACACTATCTTTCGGGTGCCATTACTTTCGATCCTACGGTAACCACTGTTGATGCCAAACTGGCCTCGCAGATTGTGTGGCTGGATTGCTTTTTAACCAATATGGACCGTACCTGCCGCAATACCAACATGTTGATCTGGCATAAAGAACTTTGGCTGATCGACCATGGTGCTTCACTTTACTTCCATCATTCGTGGCAAAACTGGAAAGAACAGGCCGTTAAACCTTTTGTATTGGTAAAAGACCATGTATTATTGCCATGGGCTACCGAACTGGAAAGCGTACACGATGAATTTACTAAAATCCTGACGCCTGAAAAAATCGAATCGGTTATTAATTTAATTCCTGATGACTGGTTGGAAGGGGAAACGAATTTCGAAAGCAAAGAAGAACACCGCAAAGCATACATTTATTTCCTTACGGAAAGATTGGCCAATTCTGACGTATTTTTAAAAGAAGCACAGCATGCAAGGGAAATTCTTATTTGAGTATGCTGTTATCCGCGTGATGCCAAGGGTAGAACGTGAAGAATTTATCAATGTGGGCATTATTTTGTTCTGTGCCAAACAAAAATTCTTAAAAAGTATTTTCGTACTGGATGAAGAACGGATAAAGGCATTTTCTGCCGAAGTTGATATAGATGAGCTGAAAGAAAATTTAGCTGCTTTTGAGCGGATCAGCGTTGCTGCAAAAGGATCAGGACCAATTGGCCAATACGATCAGGCTTCACGTTTCAGATGGCTTACCGCAACCCGAAGCACGGTGGTACAGTGTTCGAAAGTGCACCCGGGTTTCTGTGATGATGCCGGGGATACTTTGTTGAGGTTGCACCAGGAGCTTGTTTTGTAAATAGGCTAAGCGTTAGACGCAGAGCGCTCAGCGTTTTGGATTCAGTTAATCTGGTAATTACCAATGATCAAATCACAATGTTCAATCCTAGCGTCCAATCTATATCGATGTTTTGGATTCAGTTAACCGATTAACCA
>NZ_DJDT01000329.1 GCF_002432345.1 Pedobacter sp. UBA5917 | reverse complement strand
CCCTGCCCGAAGCAGGCGGGCGCTTCACTGCGTTTCGGTCGAGATGACGACTTTTTTGGACTAGCCGAAGGATTTATTTAGTACCACGGCTGGAGATTACTTCGTTCTCGCTTCCTCTGCACTTAACAAAGCTTCCAGTTCTTTTACTTTTTCGGGATATTTTAGGGCCAGGTTAGTCTTTTCGCCTACATCATCACTTAAATTATACAATTGGGCAGTTGGCAGGTTCCCGCTTTCGGTATGGGTAAGTTTATAATAAGCTTCGCCTTTTGCCGGCCTGATGTATTTCCAGTTGTTTTTAACAATGGCCAACTGATTGCTCTGTTCAATGAAAAAATCTCTACCTTTCTGATCTTTCCCGATAAAGGCATTCCAAAGGTTTTTACTATCAATGGCATTTTTACTTTCTATATTAAAAAAGTTGGCGAATGATGCCAGAAAATCAATTTGCGATACCAAAGCGTCAGAAACGCCTGGTTTAATCTTTGCCGGCCACGAAATGATAAAGGGTTCGCGGGTACCGCCTTCTAAAATGCTGTATTTTCCGCCGCGTAATGGCCCGGCAGGTGTATGGCTGTTCAGTTTTTCGAAACCCTGATCTTCGTACCCATCCATAATTACCGGGCCGTTATCGCTACTGAAAATGATCATCGTATTTTTATCCAGTCCAAGGTATTTCAGTTGTTTGGTGATTTCGCCAACAGCCCAATCGAGTTGTAAAATTACATCGCCACGATAACCGAGTTCACTTTTACCTTTAAACATGGTAGCCGGTAAACGTGGTACATGTGGCTCGGTTAGGGCATAGTACAGAAAAAATGGTTGTTCCTTATGATCTTCGATAAAGTTTTTGGCTTTACTTAAAAAGGTAAAAGGTAATTCCTCATCAGTCCAACGGGCGAGTTTACCGCCCTGCATGTAGCCAATACGGCCAACACCGTTTACAATGGTTTGGTTGTGGCCATGGTTATTTTCTGCCAGCATTTTTAACAGTTCGGGATGTTCTTTCCCCGTTGGATCGGTACCTACAGGGTTTTTATAGTCAACCTTAATCGGATCGTTAGCATCTAAACCCACCACCAATTGATTTTCCATAAAAATAGTTGGAACACGATCGGCTGTTGCCGGAAAAATAAAAGAATAATCGAATCCTGTTTCCCTTGGTCCCGGTTTTACTTCCTGGTTCCAATCTTTTTCTACTTCATTGCCCAAACCTAAATGCCATTTGCCCACCAAACCGGTTTTATAACCTGCCTGTTGAAAGATTGCCGGTAGGGCGGTATGATCGGTTGGAATAATCAAAGCAGCATCGCCAGGCAAAATACCGGTTCCTTTTTTACGCCAGGCGTAACGGCCCGTCATTAACGAATAACGTGAAGGTGTGCAGGTAGAAGCCGTGGCGTGGCCATTGGTAAACCTTAATCCCTGCTTTGCCAAAGCATCAATATTTGGGGTTTTTATTTTTTTTGCGCCATAACAGCTTAGGTCGCCATAGCCTAAATCATCAGCATAAATGATAATAACATTGGGTTTCTTTTGGGCGGATGCGTAAAAGTTAAAACTTGCTAAAAAGACAAATAAGGGAAGTAAAAATTTGTGGCTCATGGTTAGGAAAAGGTGTGGTAAAAAGCGCAATCGTCCTCGTTTGTAACGAGGATGTGTGAGATTCACATTTTTAATGTGGTTAATGAATGGTTAAGCGATGCAATCGCTTTTCTCTCTAATCCTCGTTACAAACGAGGACTATATAAAAATTTGGGCTCATAGTAAAAAGGTGGTTAGGTAAGGTGAAGCGATAAAATCGCTTTTTTTTTATTTAAAAAAGGCCAAACAATAATTGTCTGGCCTTTGATATGGTAAATATTAATCTTCTGCTAAGAAAGGATAACGGTAATCGGTTGGCGATTCAAAAACTTCTTTAATGGTACGTGGAGAAACCCAACGCAATAAATTGATCATCGATCCGGCTTTATCGTTTGTACCCGAACCTCTTGCACCACCAAATGGCTGCTGACCTACAACAGCACCGGTACATTTATCGTTGATGTAGAAGTTGCCTGCCGAATTACGTAATGCATGACTTGCCTTTTCAATTGCATACCTGTCTTGTGCAATTAAAGCACCGGTTAAAGCATAAGGCGAGGTGGTATCGATTAATTCTAAAACCTGATCAAAATCTTTATCTGCATAAACGTAAACGGTTAACACCGGACCGAATAATTCTTCGCTCATGGTAGTGTATTTCGGATCATCAACCACTAAAATGGTAGGTTCGATGAAATAACCTTTAGATTTATCGTAGTTACCACCGGCAATAATTTCTACACCTTTATCTTTTTTAGCCTGATCGATGTATTTAGCTAATTTATCGAACGAACGCTCGTCGATAACTGCATTGATAAAATTGCCGAAATCTTCAGTTCCACCCATTTTAAAAGTAGCAAGATCGGCTAACATCTGCTCTTTAATTTCTGGCCAAAGGCTTTCTGCAATGTACACACGGCTGGCCGCAGAACATTTCTGTCCCTGGTATTCGAATGCACCACGAACAATTGCTGTGCTGGCCACTTTGGTTTGTGCAGATGGGTGAACAAGGATAAAATCTTTACCGCCGGTTTCGCCCACGATGCGTGGATATGATTTGTATTTGTGGATATTTGTTCCGATTGTTTTCCAGATTTCCTGGAATACTTTGGTTGAACCGGTAAAGTGAATACCTGCAAAATCAGGGTGGTTAAAAATAACGTCTCCGGTTTCAGGACCATCGGCATATACTAAATTGATTACACCATCAGGTACACCAGCTTCGCGAAAAATTTCCATTAAAAGGTTAGCTGCATAAACCTGTGTATCGGCTGGTTTCCATACCACTACGTTACCCATCATGGCTGCCGACGCGGGTAAGTTTGCGGCAATTGCAGTAAAGTTGAAAGGAGTTAGGGCGAACACAAAACCCTCTAAAGGGCGTTGTTCCACACGGTTCCAGCTTCCACGCGGAGAAACAGGAGGCTGTTGTTTATAAATGTCGGCCATGTAACTTACGTTAAAACGTAAGAAATCGATCAGCTCGCAGGCAGCATCAATTTCGGCCTGGTAAGCATTTTTACTTTGGCCCAACATGGTTGCGGCATTTAATTTATAACGGTATTTACCGGCAATCAGATCTGCAGCTTTTAAGAAAATAGCAGCGCGGTGTTCCCAGGCCAGGTTTTCCCAGTCTTGCTTTGCTGCTAAAGCAGCCTCGATGGCTTGAGTAATGTGTGTTTTGTCGCCAATGCTGAATTGGGCTAAAATATGTTGGTGATCGTGTGGAGGAACAACTTTACCTTTTTTGGTTGTGTGAACTTGTTTACCGCCAATATACATCGGAATATCCTGTTGCTGAGCGCGGGCTTCGGCAAGTGCTTCTTTTAAAAGTGCACGTTCTTTACTGCCTGGGCCATAATTTAATATAGGTTCGTTTACCGGAGTGGGTACGTTAAAAAATCCTTTAAGCATATTTTATTTTTTATGATTTGGGCAAAGATAAGGCTTTTTGGGCTAGGCAATTCTATAATTCTGTAAAGAAAATAGGGCAAACGTTTGTGCTATATAGTCCAGGGTCGGATGTTGGAGGTCTGATGTAAATGAATGGATAATTTTAAAGAAGTTATGGTTAAAATGCAGTTGATTTGGGGTTTGATTCCACAGATTACTTATCCTTTAGCTTATTTTGCCACGGAAAGCACAGATTTACACAGAATAGCCATGCAGTTCGTCATCTCGACCGTAGTGGAGAGATCTGTCTGGAGAAATATTTACTAACCTTTAGCCCGTTTTTTGTTTCCCGCAGATTTCGCAGAAAATGACGCAGATTTTAATAGCTTTATTCCAATTATATCAATTACCTGTGAGAGCTATATACTTATTCATTGTTTCTATGTTGTTTACAAAGTTGTCTTTTTGCCAGATAGACGACCGGGATTTGCTGATCAGGAAACTGGATAGCATTGGTAAGTTAGACCAGGTTTACAGAGGCCAGATCAACGATATCAGGAACCGTTTTGTTGGTGATAGCATTAAATTAAAAGATACATTGCGCAAACATTTTGGGTTGATTAATAAAATAGACTCTTTAAACCTGATTACAGTATCAGCAGTTATCAATCAATACGGATGGTTAAGTGCAGATGAAATAGGGGAAGCAGCAAACTCGGCCTTATTCATGGTGATCCAGCATTCAGATTTGAAAACGCAGGAAAAATACCTGCCTGTTATGCGCATCGCTGCAAAGAATAAAAAACTAAAAGCCACCAGCCTGGCACTGCTCGAAGATAGGATTGCGATGTTTCAGGGCAGGAAACAGATTTATGGAAGTCAGGTAGCCTGGAACATGCAGACCAATAAATATACCATCATGCCCATGATCGATCCTGATCATGTTGATACGAGAAGGGCCGATATCGGATTGAACGCTTATGCTGATTATCTAAGTGAATTAGGAATTGTTTGGGATGTTGAGCAATATAAAAAAGACTTACCTGCGATTGAAGAATGGCATAAAAAAGTGATGAACAAGAGTAAAGCTAAGAACTGATTTATTTATTGGTTTCCTTCTGATTTTAGAGAAATGTGTATGGGATTTAAGAAATTATATAGCTTAATTTTGCCACGGAGAACACGGCTTTACACAGAATGCCATGTACCCTTCGTCTTTTAGTCCATTTTTTGTTTCCCGCAGATTTCGCAGAAAAATGACGCAGATTTATTGTATATAGTTAAATGTTGCAATACCTTCGCCTAACGCCTAACGCCTAAC
>NZ_DJDT01000266.1 GCF_002432345.1 Pedobacter sp. UBA5917 | reverse complement strand
AGGTTTTTAAAACCTGCGAGGTTTAAAAAATTAATATTTATTTAACCACCTGTACCCATTTACCGGCCTGTGTAGCCGAAATATCATTGTTATACATCGCTTCGCATTGAACGGCTGATAAGTAATATTTGCCAAGGTAAGAGGCATTAAGCAATACTTTGTACACCAGACTTTCACCTTCCCTTACATTAAAATAAGTGAAAACACGGTCGTCTCTGATATCCTGATAGGTAAAAGGAGATGATGCCAATATACTTTGGTTATCGTTAACACGGGTATTGATAATTTCCCAGCCCGAAGGGAAAATCTGGGTTAGTGCCATTTGTTCGTAATAGCCCATCCGACCCGGATTTTTTACCGTAACCTCTGCATAAAAATCAGTTCCCTGTTTTAAAGTGGTTGGATCTAAAACTTTACCGTTTAAACGTTTGTAAACCACGTTCATGTCAAGTACTTCAGGTCGGTTAGGTAAGAAATTGTTCTGACCAGCAATTGGCTGTCCTTCTAAAACCAGACGCACAAACAATACATTGTTGCCATTATTGGTAACTGATGCGGTATTGCCTTTAAAGGTTATCGGTGTGCTATTAATGTATTGATTAGAATTAACCGGGGCAGTTTTGCCATCCAGTACATATTGATATTGTAATTTATTGGCCGATTGGCTGGTTCCACAGAATTTTGCTATCGCCAATAAACTGTAAGCCGTAGTTTGTGTGCTGTACCAGGTGTTTTCGCCAAGTTTAGCGGCTAATGGCTGTAATAAACTGGCCGCTTTTGCCTTCTGACCGAGTAGGGTTAAGGTTTCCAAAATCATGGCTTCATCACGTACATCCGAGCCATAAGTGCCACCCAATTGTTTATAAGCCTGGATAGACGTATCCAAACCCCTGATCATGTTTTGGGCAACATCATTTTGCCCTGCGAGTTTGTAAGCTGCTGCCAGACGCCATTTTGCGGCAACTGAAAGGTATTCGAATGCCTTTAAACGGTTCATGGCTGCCATTTCCGGTTTTTTGGCCAGGGCCAGCATATATAAACGGTAAGCCTGAGAAAGGTCGCCGCCATAAAAATTATTGCTGTTCGGTACCCAGTTTGTTGCTTTCGATTTTTGATAACGTAAAAGCTCATCTAATAGACCTACCGGCAGCGTATAACCTGCATTTTGTGCTTCAACCAGGAAATGACCTGCATAATTACTTCCCCACTCATCTGCACTGCCTTCACCTGGCCAATAAGATAAACCACCTTCGGTTGTCTGGAAACCTTTTAACCTGTTTATGCCGGCCTTGATGTTTTTCTCCGTTGTGGCTTTTTGCTGCGCATTTAATGGACTCAAACGATCAAGGAACAATTGAGGGAAAATACCAGAGGTAGTTTGTTCGATACAACCATGCGGATATTGGATCAGATAGTTCAATCTTTTACCAAGGTTGATGGCTGGGATAGAAGAAACCTCCAACGAGCCTGAATTGGTGCCCAACATACCTATTGGCAGATAATTTACTGCCCATTTGGTGTGTGGCTGTACCGTTGCCGAAACCACATTGGTTACATAAGGATTTGGATTCCGGATATCCATCTCTACATCGTAAACTGTTTTTTCAGCCCCGCTCTGTGCAATAACCTTTACTTTGGCAATACCTACATTATTAGGCGCTTTAACCTCGAAAGTGGTCATCTGTTCGCCCGTTTGTTTGTAGTAAAGCTGTTGCTTGGTTGTACCCTGAACAATTAAATTGCTGGCCTGAAGCTGTACCGATACATTTTTAAGGTTGTTTTCTGTAGCAAAAACCGTAACAGGAAGGGTAAAACTTTCGCCCGGACCAATTACCCTCGGCAGGGTAGCGAGCACCATTAACGGTTTTTTAACCTGAACAGATTTTTCTGCAAAACCGTAAGCAGCATCCTGTCCGGCAACTACCATGGCCCTCACGGCACCAATGTACTGTGGCAATTTAAACTTGTGTGTTTTACTTTCTCCTTTGCCTATGGTAAACGGTCCCATAAATTTAACTACAGCCTGAAAACGGTTCGCTTTTGCCGGGCTCAGATTTTTGTTAATGCTACCATCGCCACCAATGCTTAAAATACGTTCCAGATTTCCGCCCCAGGCGCCCAACACATAGTCGAATAAATCCCATGTTTTAACGCCCAAACCTTCACGTGCATAAAATGCACCATGTGGATCAGGTGTTTTAAAACGGGTTAAATCCAGTAAACCTTCATCAACAAGGGCAATGGTATAAGTCATGGCTTTACCATGCTGTTCGCCAACCGTAATGGTATTTTCTGTTTCAGGTTTAATTTTGTCGGCCATTTTAATGGTCGGTTTTAGGATCGTTTGCGGATCTTCTACCGAAAGTGGAATGGCACCGTACATCCTGATCGGTAAATCGTTAACCGTTTGTGCATGGGGCTGTAATAAGGTGATGTTGGCAAATACATTCGGTGCCATTTGTTTTTCAGCCTTAAACGAATATTGCGTTTGTCCGGCTTTGGTATCAATCCAGAAGGTTTTTAATACGCGGCTTCCGTTTTCGATGGAAATCAGTGCCCTGCCGTTTTTGCCCGTCGGGATGGTTAAGGTAATATCTTCACCAACGGTAAATTTCTCCTTGTTGGCTGTAAACGAAAGCATTGAAGCTTCGGTAGGGTTGCTTCCCTGTTCGCGCTGTGCCCAGCCCGGCCAATCTACATAAACTGATTTTCCGGTCACATGGCCGCCGTTTACATCACGAACCAAAATTAGATAACGGCCCCATTCCGGCTCATCTACACGTAAATTCCAGCTCCCTTTTCCATTAAATAAGTTTACCTGATGGCTTTCTACCAGTTTATTGTACTGGTTTTGGGTAAAATTGGCATAAGTATACTGGTCATCCTGTTCCCACCACCAGCGCCATTGTGTTTTATATAATTCTACCGTAACGGTTTTAGTTCCGCTTAACAGTTTTCCATCTGTATTTACATTAACAATCTCGATTTTATGTTCCTTTCCGGTAACCAGCATGCCACTTAAACGGTCGCCTTTTTCGGGGCGGATACCCAGATAACTACTGTAAACGTGGTAAGGGATACTAAAATTATCAATGCTGAAATTACCTCCCGGTTCGAAAACTTTTGTGGTAAAATTGGCCCTCAATACACCAGGTGCGGTGTTGTTTTCATTTAAATTGGTATTGATCTGTGCCGTACCATTCTGGTTTAAGGTACCCTCAAAAATGGTTTTTACCTGCGACTCGAAGTTAACGGTAGGGTTATCGAAACTGAAACCTTCAAAACCTTTAAACTTGGTTTCGGTGGTATTTAAGTTTACATCAACCTTTGCTTTTAAATTTTGCGCCACCGCACCGAACAGCCATTTGGCCGATAGGGTAGCGGCAGAAGTACCCGAGCTTAAATATGGTCTGTTGCCGATATTTAAATCAATTTTCAAACGGTTTGGCATTACCGTTTCAATTTTTAACGTTTTGGTAAAAGTAGCGCCACCGGCTTTAACTTTTGCCATCCAGTTACCGGTAGGGGAAGTGCTCTCGGTTGCGGTTTTAAATGCGTAAAATCCATTTGTCGGTTTACCATTGATCAACCGTTTATAAAGCTGGCCTTTTGGATTGTAAAACTCCATGGTTACCGGATAATTGGCAGGCAATTTTTTGAGTTTATCTTCCAGAACGAAAGAAACAAATAAACTATCGCCCGGACGCCAAACGCCACGTTCGCCATAAATAAAACCTTTTAAACCACTTTGTACCACATCGCCACCAACATCGAAACGGCTCAACGGAAGCGAACCCCCATCATCTAGTTTGAGGTAACCACGTTCTGAACCATTTTTCGCAATTAATAAGAAAGGCTGGCGTTTCAGATCGAATTTTGCAAAACCATCACCATCGGTTTTGGTCGTGAAAATGATCTGTTTCTGGTAATCCATCAATTCAAGGTTTACACCACTTAATGGTTTTGCGGTAAGCAGGTCGGTTGCAACAATCAGCATCGAATTATCATTTCCACGTTTGGCTACCAGGCCAATATTCGAAGCAATTAAGTTTCTGCTGGCCCAGCGCTCGTTTGTATAAAATGATGGCGTGCATGGGTTATTTTTATCATTCCATTTATAATTCGACGGATAATAATTGTTGTAGCGTTGCCAGAAATCATCATCCTCGTCAATTTTTTCACCATAACCTTCGTAATCTCCATACTCACTTTCTTCGTCGCTGCCGTCTGCTTTTTCCTCACCTGCGCCAGCTTTACAATTGTAGGCATTATATTCTTGTCTGAATGCAATGGTAACGCGGTACATAGCGCCAGGTTCGGTGCGGATCATTTTATCCAGATCGAGCGTAAAACGGTTCTTTTTATGGAGATTTAATGCTTTATCTTCGTCCAGGCGGACAGTTTTCTGTAGGATCGGTTTCGCCACCCGGCGCAGTTCATTTCCGTCTTTATAGCTGTTTGTCTGAAAAAATTGCGGGATATTGTTTTCGTAGATTTTGATTACAGTTACATCAACTGCTTTTAAGTTAATGGCCTCGAAAGGCAAAACCAGTTTTCCTGAATTCGGCAAAATGGTACCATTACCGGCGATGGTAACCGAAGGGATCTTGTCTTCAAAAACAAGATTGGCCACTTTTCCGCTGGTTAATGTTTTGGCATTGATATTCTCTACACCGGCATTTACGCTTAAGGTATAATCGCCCTTTAGCTCCTCGGGTGCATAAACTTTTACCTGACTGGCATCGATGGTATACCTTACATCACTTAAATTTCCAAGTGTAATCATTCCGGTTAAATCTTGGCCTACACCAATCGGTTCCGAAAATTGCACTAGGGCATAATCTTCTTCACCCTGGATGGCTTTCATATCGAGCACTTCGAATTTATTGATCGATGGAACGCGCACTTCTACCTCACCTTTTTGATCAGCATCAATCGCATCACCATCCCATTTTATTTTCAGGTTTTGGTCGTTACCAGTTTTTTTGATACTATCGATAGTGAATTTAGAAATGTTTTTCGCCGGATCGTGCTGCCACTTAATCTTTAATTTCTGATCAAAATCCAATGAAAGCGTTTTTTCTATTTTAGCGGTTTCTTCCACATCGGCCGTTGCAACCTCGCCACCAAGTTTCATATAATCGAGCGAGGTATTGTTCTGCGAAACCAAACCATTTTGCGTGAGCATGATGCCCGGAGTGATTACTTTAAATTCAAAATCGAAATCTTCGAGACCTTTCTCGGTTGCTGAAACCTGCGACAGCTTAAATGTAGCTTCGTAATTTTTGCCCGGTTTTAGGTTCTCATCTGGCCTGAATTCTATCGTTTGTGGATCAATCCAATAAGTTTTTCCCGAAATGGAAGGCGAGAAGTCGAAAAGCTCGCGCGAATCGGCCTTGCCCAAATCCTGCATGCCTGTGGCGGCATTGGTCAGGTGCACTCGGATAAAACTCTTTTTCGAAATGGTTCCGGAGGTATAAGCTTCTATGTATTTAGCATAAGCCTGGTTTTCCTCGTGGTTTTTCTTTTTTCGGTTGAAGTAAATAAATACAATTGCCGCTATAGAAACGGCAAGCAAACCGATAAAAATAAATTTCTTTTTGGAGGATGATTTGTAGGTAGATGGTTGTTCCATGGATGAAATTCGTTAAGATAAATGAGAATATAATCTTGCGTTTGGAGCAATTGCTATGCCGTAATTTATCCGTTCTGAGCAAAAATCCTGTATTCCTTAAGAAAATTAACTAAAATCGACGTTAAAAGAAATAATGTTGAAAATTAAAACAGAATTGTTGCTCATTTGAGTGCTTTTGGATAAGTTTACATCATTAATCCTACATAACCAGATATGATAAAGAAACTCTTGATTTTTTCGTGCCTATTAATTTCGACACATTTTTGCTTCGCACAGCAGGCAGAATTAGAAGACGCCGTAAATAGACTCACCAAGCTGATGGTTACGCCTGATAGCCTTGCACTTGATAAAATAGTGCTAAACAATTTAAGCTACGGCCATTCGAGCGGTAAGATCCAAACGAAAAAAGAGTTTTTACATTCATTACTTTCAGGTGAATCGGATTTTGTTGATATCAATTTAACCGATCAAACTGTTGTTATCCAAAATAAAACAGCTCTGGTACGCCATACCTTAAACGCAAAAACAAATGATAAAAATGTTCCGGGAAATGTAAAACTGTATATCCTTTTAATCTGGAGTAAGGAAAAAACAGACTGGAAATTACTTGGAAGACAGGCTGTTAAGGTGCCTTAGGTCAGTTGGGAGTTTTCAGTTTTGGATGCAGAAATAGCGAGCGTATTAAACTGAGTTTAATAATTAATGTGATTTAAAAAGTCACCTGCAAATATTTTTATCTCATGCCGTCACCCTGAATTTATTTCAGGGTCTTTCATGCTAAAAGGATGCTGAAATGAATTCAGCATGACGGTCGCATTGGTTAAGGAGTATAAAAACTAGTCCTTATGGATAAATCTTTCGAACTGAGGTTGAAAATTTTTCATACATAAACTTGACTCCGGACTTAGGACTCAAGACTTCGGACTATTTTATCATCACACCAGGTCTGTTTACCAATGGAATTTTGATCAGGTTAGAATCGATGATACTTTCGGGTAAAAAGATGAATTTTTTGTCGTAAATGGTACTGCCAATATAGTAGCTTAGCCAGTACTCGTTGGTTAAACCAAAAACCTCCGGGTCAATGGCTTCTACGCCGGCAAATGAATTAGCTTCCATATCGCCCACAAAATGACGCAGAACAGAAGTTTTTACCTGTTTGCCATCTTTTTCTCCATAACCTTTAGAGCTGATCAGTACATTGGTAATCGGCTCGTTTTTGAGGTTAACAAGATAAACGGTCCAGCTTTTTACTTCCGGTGTTTCGCCCATCAATACCACGGCCATCGCAATATCTTCAACTGTATTTTCTGGTAAATCTGACTTCAATTCGGTTAACTGTTTAATTAAATGTTGAATTATTGAATTTTGAATGATAGCTTTACCTTATAATCCTACCATTCCAATAATTGTATAATGCAAATTAAAGAATTTTGAATGATGGCATTACTTATCCTATCATCCAAAAATCCTTTAATCCTGATCCTATTTCTTCTTTGCTACAGCTTTTTTAGCCGGAGCTGCTTTTTTCTTTGCCGGTGCTTTTTTCTTCGTTTCGAAAGCATTTGGTACCTGCTCCACAATCATTTTCTTTACCACTTCCAAATCAATATCAACTAACTCTTCAGCCGTATATTTCTGTTTCGTGGCTTCGTTGTTCCTCAGTTTAAGCATTAATTTGCCAAAACGGATAAACGGTCCCCAACGGCCATTTTCGATCGAAATTTTCTCTGCATCCCAGGTTTTAATGTATCTGTTAGCCTCTTTTTCAACTTTTTTGCTAATCAAAGTTTCAATGTTTTCCTGTGTAAGGTTGTCAAAATCGTAACCTTTTGCAGGGATATTGATAAAAAGATCGTTCCATTTAATAAACGGACCAAAGCGGCCTTTGCCTTTTGTAACGCCTAAACCTTCGTAGTAAGCGATAGGTGCATCATCATCCATTTTCTGACGGATAATTTCAACAGCCCTATCGTAAGTAACCGATAAAGGCTCTTCGTTTTTAGGAAGTGAGATAAAGCTTTCGCCCCATTTTACATAAGGTCCGAAACGGCCAACACCGATTACCACTTCTTTGCCTTCAAAATCAGGTAGCTGCAAAGGAAGCTTGAACAGTTCCAATGCATCATCCAAAGTAATGGTGGCTACCGACTGATTACGCATTAAGCTGGCATAACGTGGCTTTTCTTCTTCATCAAGTTCTCCGATCTGCACCAAAGGACCAAATTTACCCACCTTGGTATATACATTTTTACCTGTAGCCGGATCTAAGCCCAATAAACGTTCGCCAGTAGCGCGTTCAGCGGTTTCTAAAGTGGTTTCTACTTCACTGTGGAAAGGGTTATAAAACGAGTGCAGCATTTTGGTCCACTCCTGTAAGCCCTGTGCAATTTCGTCGAATTCTTTTTCTACTTTGGCCGTAAAGTTAAAATCTACAATCCCTTTAAAATGCTCAACAAGGAAATCGTTTACCACCTCACCAATATCAGTAGGGAAGAGTTTTGATTTCTCGGCACCGGTGATCTCCGATTTTATTTCCTTTTTAACCTGTCCGTCTGCTAAAACGATAGAAGTAAATTTGCGCTGTTTACCATCTCTATCTTCTTTAACCACATAACCACGGTTTTGTACCGTAGAAATGGTTGGTGCATAAGTAGACGGACGGCCAATGCCCAGTTCTTCTAATTTCTTAACCAAACTGGCCTCTGTATATCTTGCCGGCGGACGTGAATAACGTTCGGTTGCCTGCATTTCTTTTAAAAATAATTCTTGTCCTTTAGCTAAAGGAGGTAAAATTGCGCCGCCTTCTTTTTCTTCGTTTTCCTCATCATCGGT
The DNA here is from genome assembly GCF_002432345.1 of Pedobacter sp. UBA5917. GTDB lineage: Bacteria > Bacteroidota > Bacteroidia > Sphingobacteriales > Sphingobacteriaceae > Pedobacter. The sequence continues at coordinate 12,474 of NZ_DJDT01000266.1, read as the reverse complement.
CGATTCGAGATAAACTTTTAAGAAACCATCAAACTTTAAAACTTCTCCCTCGGCAACCAAATGCTCTTTACGGGTTGAAGCGGTAATCTGTGCCGTTGTTTTTTCGAACAGGGCTTCACTCATCTGCGATGCGATAGAACGTTTCCAGATCAGATCGTATAAACGTTTCTCCGAAATATCGCCATCTACCGTATGCCTATTGAAATAAGTAGGACGGATGGCTTCGTGAGCCTCTTGTGCGCCGGCCGATTTGGTTTTATAAACCCTTGGCTGGTGGTATTTATCGCCATAAGCTGATTTTATTTCAGCTGCAGCAGCATTTATCGCCGTTTCAGATAAGTTTACAGAATCGGTCCTCATGTAAGTGATCTTACCTGCTTCGTATAATCTTTGGGCAACCTGCATGGTTCTGGCTACCGAAAAGCCCAGTTTTCTCGAAGCTTCCTGCTGCAGGGTAGAGGTGGTAAAAGGAGCTGCAGGGTTGCGTTTTGCCGGACGGGTTTCTAAACTGGTAATGTCGAATTTTGCATTTACACAGTCCTGAAGATATTTTTCGGCATCGGCTTCGCTTTCGAAACGTTGGGGCAATTCTGCTTTTACAATTTCTTTTCCTTTACCGGTTGAGAATTGTGCGGTAATTTTATAAGCTGCAGCTGCATTGAAATTTAAAACTTCGCGTTCTCTATCTACGATTAACCGTACTGCAACAGATTGTACACGGCCAGCAGAAAGCGATGGTTTTACTTTTTTCCATAAAACAGGAGAAAGCTCGAAACCTACCAGCCTATCGAGTACGCGGCGTGCCTGTTGCGCGTTTACGAGGTTGTAATCAATTCCACGTGGACTATCAATTGCTTTTAAAATAGCTGGTTTGGTAATCTCGTGGAAAACAATACGTTTTGTTTTTTCTACTTTAAGGCCTAAAGTTTCGAATAAGTGCCACGAGATGGCTTCTCCCTCGCGGTCCTCATCGGATGCTAGCCATACCATTTCGGCATCCTTAGCAAGTTTTTTCAGTTCGGCAACAACGTTTTTCTTGTCGGCCGGTACTTCGTAGGTCTGGGCAAAATTATTGTTGATATCAATTGCCATGTCGCCTTTCACTAAATCCCGGATATGGCCATAGCTGGATTTCACCAGGAAATCTTTTCCCAGGTATCCTTCAATGGTTTTAGCTTTTGCAGGTGACTCGACGATTAATAAATTTTTTGCCATGAAATACGTTTTTGTGCAAATAAAGCTATAATTAAAGCATAAATCCAAACATGGGAGGAATTTTATACAAATTTTTTATTAAAAGTTGATGAAATATGTTGATTTATAGACTGATTTTAATCAGGTTTTAATGTTGCGCCCAGACCTATAAGGTTTCCGAAACCTTATAGGTCGCATATAATTTACAGCCACATTACATCAAGGCAACCTATTTGTGCCTATATTCGTATATAAAAATAAAAACAACGATGATCAGCACAATTTTAATCCTATTAAACTTATTGGTGTCGCCGCCAAAAAATGTTTACGATTTCAGCTTTAAAACCATTGATGGTAAAGAAATCAAGTTATCTAAATTTAAAGGCAAAAAAATCCTAATTGTTAACACGGCTTCTAAATGTGGTTTTACACCCCAGTACGAAGATTTAGAGAAACTTCAGAAGGAATATGGTAAGAAAGTGGTATTGATCGGTTTCCCTGCAGGTAACTTTGGCGGTCAGGAGTTTTCTACCAATGCAGAGATTAAAGAATTCTGTACCGGAAAGTATAATGTTTCGTTTTTACTGGCTGAGAAAAGCAGCGTAAAAGGCGACGATATCAGTCCATTGTTTAAATATTTAACTTCTCAAACCAATACAGAGGAGCAGGGTGATATTAAATGGAACTTCGAGAAATTCCTGATCAACGAAAAAGGAGAGTTGGTACATCGTTTCCGTTCTAAAACAAAACCTACAGACGAGGCGATCGTTAAAAACCTGTAAAGGATGTAAAATGGAAGATGTGAGATGGGGAATGTGGGCGTGATGATGGTATAATCTTTCTTCAAATGATTAAAAAGGTAAAGTGGTGAATAACCATTTTGCCTTTTTTTATGATAGATTATAGTGGCCTTAGTTCAATAATATATGTGTGCTTTTATCAGTTTTATTCAATTTTACAAATGCGATCGTCACGCTGGATTGACCCTGAAATAAATTCAGGGTGACGATTACAAATTAAGAATATCTACAGCAGACCTTTTAAGCTAATATTAATAATCGCACTAGAGTTCTCAAATACTTCGTGGTCAGTATCTATCTTATTGTATTGACTTTATCCGTCAATTCGAGATTGAGTAACGGGAATTTTCGGGCAAAAGAAAGGGGCTTAAATCCATAAGCCCCAAATAAACCAAACAAACTATTTATGAAGTATATATAAAACTCCACTTTCAATAAAATGTTTTTGGAAAAATTAAATTATTTGAGCTTTTTAACGTTTTCTGAAGCTATTGTTAAGGTAAATAAGCCGGAACAGGTAAAATGAGCAGTTTTGTAACAAAATTGCAGCTTGTTTTTGACTTTGGGATGTTAAAATAAATTTAGTTGCTCGGGCTGGTAAAGATTGGGGTCGAAAGAGTAGGGTATTTCGTTATTTTGACTTCCGCATACGTAATAAACCTCAGTTTCTTCGTATCTCGAAGCTACTTTTACAAAAGTATCACCTGCAACGTTTTTAAATAAGTTTTCAACCAGTTCCGGATCGTTATTGTCTTTAGATAAATGACTGAGCAATAAATGGCTCATGTATTCGGGCTTATGGTTGATAAAAAGCTCAAGCGCCTGTGCATTGCTTAAGTGCCCGTGACCGCCCATGATCCTCTTTTTTAGAAAATAAGGATAACGGCCGTTCTGCAACATATCGGTGTCGTAATTGGCTTCTAAAAAGGCAGCATGGCAATTTTTAAAGTGTGTGATCAAACGATCGCATACAGCACCGATATCGGTAAAAACGCCAACCCTTATATCATTGCATTCAATGGTAAAACTATAGGGATCTGCCGCATCATGAAATTTGGAAAATGCAGAAATTTTTAAATTGCCAATCTGGATGTGCTGCAAATGACTTAAATTAAAAGTGTTGTTTGCATCCAGTAACAATCTGCCACTTTTTAGTGTTGGCGTACTGATGTACACCGGAAGTTTGTGTTTTTTTGCAAAAACAGTTAATCCTTTAATATGGTCGCTGTGCTCGTGCGAAATAAAAATTGCTTTAATCTTGCTTACCGATAGGCCTAAACGGGCCATGCGTTTTTCTACTTCCTTGCAGGTTAAGCCAACATCAACCAAAACGGCTTCGTTATCGTTCCCCACATAGTAACAATTGCCGTTACTCCCCGAATTTATTGATGTAAAATATAGTGCCATTTTCTGTCTGCAAGATAAGGCTTATTTGGCTAAAGAAAAAGTAGGTTTATACCTTTACCCCATTGTGTTCTACCAGGCGCGATAAGAGGGGAAGAAAAGCCTGGATGAGGTTGATTTCTTCGGATGAGAATGTTTTTTCGAGCGTTTGCGCCAGCCATTCTTCTTTGATTTTCCGGCTGGCTATGATGTGTTTTTCGCCCAATTTGGTTAAGCTGATAAATACTTTGCGTTTATCTTCCGCGCTCGGAAAACGTTCTACACATTTTGCATCGTGTAAACGGTTTATGATCTGCGAAATGGCCTGTTTAGATACCCTTTCCATGTCGGCCAGTTCGGTAGATAATAATTTACCGTGCGTTTCGAGCAGCGACATGGTTAGCAGTTCGGCATTGCTGAACTCCGAACTTACGTTCTGCCGGCGTAACTGACGGGTTAAACGGGTAACCGTGCTTCTTAACTTCGCTGCAATCTCTTGTGTTTGAGTAGGCATATTAATGGTAAATAAACTTTACAAATATAAGCTTTTATTTTTATTAGTTTTTTACTGTTCTTTTCTTAAATCTGTTATTTGTGATTTTGAAGTGATAAAAGTAGGCGTTTTTGGCTTTATGGTTAGATTTAAAATTATTACTTTTGTAAAGTTACTTTACTATTTTAAACATGAGTGTTTTTCGTTCGCTAAAGCATTATAATTACAGGTTATTTTTTACAGGTCAGGCTATTTCATTAATTGGTACATGGATGCAGCGTGTAGCCATCAGCTGGTTGGTATACCGTTTAACGGGATCGGCATTTTTGCTGGGTTTGATTACTTTTTTAAGTTTAATCCCATCGTTGGTGCTTGCGCCTTATGCCGGGAGTTATGTAGACAGGCACAACAAGTATAAAATTCTTGTGATTACGCAGGTAATACTGATGCTTCAGGCAGGCGCTTTGGCTTTGATGATCTGGTTTAAAGTTTACGATATGTTCTGGATTGCGGCGTTATCGCTGGTACAGGGATTGGTAAATGCCTTTGACGTAACGGCGAGACAATCGTTAATGGTAAATTTAATTGATGATAAAGAAGATTTACCAAATGCGATTGCACTTAACTCCTCCATGTTTAATGCCGCGAGGCTGATCGGACCTGCGCTGGCAGGAGTTATTCTGAGTACTTTGGGCGAGGATATCTGTTTCCTGATCAATTTTGTGAGCTTTATTGCGGTGCTGGGCTGCATGGTAATGATGAAACTTAAGCTTACCGAGCATAAAAAATCAACGGAAAATATATGGATGGACCTTAAAAAAGGATATGAATATTTAAAATCATCGCCTGATCTGGCTTCAATGGTATTGATGATGGCTGCTTCGAGTTTACTGGTTATCCCTTTTACTACGTTGCTGCCGGTTTTTGCAAAAGATATATTTAATGGAAATGCCACAACCTTTGGCTGGTTTGAAAGTGCAGCAGGATTTGGGGCATTTTTCGGAGCTATTTATATGGCTACTTTAAAAGCAAACCAGAACATGCAGAAAATTGTGATGCTGTCGGGTATTTTGTTGGCTGTGTCTGTAGTAGCGCTGGCAGTATCCCCTTCGTTAATACTAGCATTAATCTGTACCGGACTGGCTGCTTTAGGTTTGATGGCACAAACTTCATCCATCAATACTTATCTGCAAACCCATGCTGATGATTTAATGAGGGGCAGGACTTTGAGTTATTATATTATGGCTTATCAAGGGGTATTACCGATTGGTAGTTTATTAATGGGCTATCTGGCACATTTGTTCGGTACACAGGTGGTTGTTGCTTTCGAAGGTGTTGCGGGTTTATTGATTGTTGCGGCGTTTGTTTATAATGAAAGACACAGGGGGCAGTTTAAAGGCAGTGCAATGTCATTGAATTAATCACTAATTTATTTTTTAAAGTATTAATGTAAGGATCCGTCACCCTGAATTTATTTCAGGGTCTATTATGCCAGAAAGACCCTGAAATAAATTCAGGGTGACGATTATGCAGGTAGAACGCCAGCCGCTAAACGCTTACCCCTTATCGCTATGCACAATCAACTTACAATCAACCATCACCTTTTGGTAATTCTGTATATCGATTTCTTTGTTGATTAACTGAAGCAATAACTTAATGGCATTTTCACCAACCGATTCAGGGTTTTCCTCGACTGATGCAACTGGTGGCGAATCGAGGTAACTGATAAAAGAAGTATTGCCGAAACCGATACATTCTATCTCATTAAAGTTGGGATGGTTGATTGATCTCAGGTATTTTATGGCATCAAATAAAATAGGTTCTTTAAATGCCACTAAAGCGGTAGGCATATTATCGGGGTTGGCAAAAAGGTTACTGATTGCCGAAACCGTATTTTCCTTATCAAAATCGGTATAAGCCACCAATTCTGCCGAAAAAGGCACTTCGTTATCTTTTAAAGCATTAATATAACCGTTGAAGCGGTCGTGTGTAAAATTGATCATTTTTGGTCCGCCCAGATAGGCAATTTTTCTGTGTCCCCTGTCGATCAAAAATTTAGTAGCCTGGTAACAGCCCTGAAAAGTGTTGCCCAATACCTTATGGCAGCTTAAATTAAAACTCGGGTTGCGTGTATAGTAAACTACAGGAATCCCCATCTGTTCGAACTGATCGAGGTGTGCAAAATCCTGTGTTTGTTTCGAAATGGCAACAATTAAACCATCCACACGGCTTCTTAACAACATATTGGCCGATTGTATTTCTTTTTCAAGGTCATCATGTGATTGGCTGATGATCACATTGTACCCATTTTGGGTGGCAAACTGTTCTACGCCGTAGATGCTGCGCGTAAAAAAGTGGTCTAAAAGATTGGGCAGAATGATACCTATAATCCGGGATTTTTTTTCCTTCAGGTTAATGGCCGATTTGTTTGGCGTAAAATGCAGATCGCGTGCCATTTCCTGTACACGTTTCTTTGTGTACTCGTTAATGGTAGGGTAATTATTCAGGGCTTTTGATACTGTTGATACTGACATCTTTAACTTTTCAGCCAAGAACTTAAGTGTAACAGGGGTATTGTTCGTCATCTTTTCCAATCTCAATGCATAGATAAGAAAAAAAACGCAATTATTTCAAACGTTTGAAATGTAGTTTCAATGGATTTTATCGCGTTTTAAGCTATTTAAAAACAGTTTTATCTTTTTAGCTTTTCTAAATTCGTTACCGCGAACACAAACTAACCAAATAAACATGATGAAATCATCCCACATTTACTTCAGTTTTAAAAGGGCTTTAACTGGAGTATCAGGTTTAGGTGGAGGTAACAACTTTACTATACCTCAAAAATATTACGCTTCGAGGACAAATTTTTACAATCCCAAAGATGCGTAGGCCCTAACAAACCTCTGTTTTCTTCTACCCCGCCAATCTGATTCAGGAAAGGCATATGATACAACATTTAGAATGGACTTATTGGATTTACCCATGTAAATCTACCTGTCCTGATATTAACTAAGCATTAAATTTTAACCGAATAGATTTAATATTTTATAACAATTATGGATAGACTTTACAATTTGAAGAGGACCTTTACCTGCGTTGGATTTGAAAAAATTCAATGGCATAAAGTGCGCTATATATTAACCCTGCTTTTTCTGGTCGGTACATCTATTACTGCTTTTGCGCAGGGTACGGTAACCGGTACTGTAAAAGATAGCAAAGGAACTACTTTGCCGGGTGTTAGTGTAAGGGTAAAAGGTACCACGGTAGGCGCGGTAACAGATAACGATGGGAAATTTTCGATTAAGGCGGCAGATAATGCTACACTAACCTTTGGTTATATAGGTTATATTACTAAAGAGGTTGCTGTAAACGGCAAAAGCACATTAACAGTTTTACTCGAAGATAACTCACAGGGTTTGGATGAGGTGGTTGTAGTGGGCTATGGCGCACAGAAAAAATCTACTTTAACAGGTGCCATTGCGCAGATCAATTCTGAAGAGATCATGAAATCGCCAACACCAAATCCAACCAACAGTTTAATAGGCCGTTTACCGGGTTTATTGGCGGTTCAAACCAGTGGTCAGCCTGGTGCCGATGGTGCACAACTAAAAGTTAGGGGTGTGGCCACCTATGGTGCCAACAATGCGGCAATTGTAGTGGTAGATGGGGTAGAGCGCCCGAGTTTTTCGGATGTGGATGCGAATGAGATAGAATCGGTAAACGTATTGAAAGATGCTGCTGCAACAGCTATTTACGGTATCCGCGGTGCCAATGGTATTATTGTAGTAACTACAAAACAGGGTAAAATTGGTGCACCAAAGGTTACCTATACCGGTAATTATGCCTTACAAACCTATACGGGGTTAGCCGTTGGGCTTCCGGCTTTAGAAAGTGCACTTTTATTGAATCAATCTTATGTGAACGACAATAAACAACCATTTTTTACTGATGCCGAAATACAGAAATTCAGGGATAAATCAGATCCGATCGGTTATCCGGATGTACAGTGGTTTGATTACCTGACAAAAAAATACTATTCGCAAACCCAGCATAATATCAGCATAAGCGGCGGAACAAAAATTGCCAAATATTTTGTTTCGGCAGGTTATGCGTTCCAGGATGGTATTTTCAAAAAGTTCGATTCTCCTTACGGCATTAATACAGTGCCAAATTATAACCGTTATAATTTCCGTTCCAACATCGATTTAAATCTGAACAAAGATTTTACCGTTGGTATTAAACTGGGTGGGCGTTTTGCAAATCGTTACCAGCCAGCGGGCTTAAGGTCTTCGTCGGCATTCTCGTATGATACCATCGAAGGTATGATTTCGCGTATTCTGCAGGTTCCGGCTTATGCCTATCCGGTTACCCTGCCCGATGGAAGGATCACCGCTAACCCGAACGTAGGTACCAATATCTGGAACCCTTATGCGGTTTTAACCCGTTTTGGTACACGTAACGATGATAACAATACCATAGAAAGTACCTTCAACTTAAATTATAAACTGAATTTTATTACCAAGGGTTTAGGTTTTAAAACTGTTTTTGGTTACGATTCTTACTACAACAACATCGAGAGAAGAAATGCAAACTGGGCAGCTTACGTATATAACCCTGCTACCGGTGAGGCAACGCTATCAACCGATACACGTAACCGCGACGAACCTTTAGGTGCCGTACAGGACGGTGGTGTTACCGAAGGTAGCACAAACATGAATATCCAGAGTGGTTTCGATTATAACCGCAGTTTTGGAAAACATAATGTTGGTGCTTTATTATTGGGAACCCGCCAGTTGATCAAATCAACAGGGGCTACAGCATTTACCGCACCGCCAAAAGCATCGCAGGGCATTGCCAGTCGTGCCACTTATAACTACGATGAACGTTATTTTGCTGAATTCAACGCTTCTTATAATGGTTCTGAAAACTTTGCCCAGGGATTACGTTATGGTTTCTTCCCTGCGGTATCTGCAGGATGGACATTAACCAACGAACCTTTCTGGAAAAAGAACGATATCCTTTCTTATTTAAAAGTAAGGGGTAGTTATGGTTTGGTTGGTAACGATAGGATTTCGGATAGCCGCTTCTTATTCTTAACCAGTTATTCTACTTATACTAATGCGACTACAGCGGGCGGACAATCGGCCCCATTTGGAAACCCGAACTCAATTACCAATTATCCAACTGTGCTGATCAGGGATCCGCAGTTTTTTGGTGCTACGGGTAATGATCTTGGAAACCCGATTGTAACCTGGGAAACCGGTACCAAACGTAACATTGGTTTCGAGGCCCGTTTGTTTAAAGATAACCTAAGGGTAACTGTTGATTTGTTTGACGAAACCAGAAGGGATATCTTAACACCATCGTTAAGCGGTTCGGCTCTTTATGGCCACACTTACCCGAATTTCAACAGAGGGATTGTGTACAACAAAGGTTACGAGGTTGAACTCGATTATCAAAGACAGGTTGGAAGTGTAACGCTTGGCTTAAATGCCCAGTTGAGTTATGCGAAAAACAGGATCGTGGAAAATGATGAACCAGATGGTTTACCTCCTTCGCTGGTAAGAAAAGGAACCAGTGTTGGCCAGTTTTTTGGATATGTAACCGATGGTTTCTTCCAATCGGCAGCTGATATTGCAGCGTCTCCAAAATTACAGGGTTATTCGCCGATCCCGGGAGATTTAAAGTTTAAAGATTTAGATGGCGATGGCATTATTACCAGTTTGGATCAACGTGCAATTGGCCATACCAACACACCTGAATATGTTTATAGCTTTAGTCCCCGTGTTTTGTATAAAGGGTTTTCGCTTTCGGTACTGCTTCAGGGGGTTGGCAACGTAAGTTCGAATGTTATCCTGAACGAGCAGAACAACGGACAGCAGATGTATCCTTTTATGCTCGACTCGTGGACACCGGCAACCGCTGCTACAGCAACATGGCCGGTTATACATGCAAGGGGAACTGCATCATTAAATTATGCATTAAACGATTTTACGTTACAGAATTCTTCTTACCTGAAAATAAGAAACGTAGAGTTTGCGTGGAATTTACCAAAAGAGTGGGCTACTGCTTTGAAATTGAGCAATGTGAGGGTTTTTGTACAGGGACAGAATCTTTATACCTGGACAAAGTATAAGTTTTATACCGATCCTGAAAACGTAAACACCATCAATACGGCTTTTCCATTACAGTCTATTTATCCTACTTCGAAGGTGTACAATTTTGGTTTAAACGTTCAATTCTAAGACAATGAAAAATTATAAAATATTTACAGCAATTCTTTTATTAACGCTATTCTCTGTTTCTTGTAAAAAGGATTATCTGGAACGTACACCAGGGGCTGCGATTAGTGAGGATGATATTTTTGCCGATCCGGCATTGGCAGCAAGGTTTGCCGATAATGCCTATAATTATGTGATTACCAAATATGTGCGTTTTAACGATCACCGTGGTTGTACCGCCCAGGCTTCTGATGAAGCGGTATCCGGAAACTCCGAAGGTTCGGTAACGTCGTTAAACCGGGGTTTATATCACGATCATTCAAATGGGCCATCGTTAAACGATATTTACGGCGTTTGGAAATTGATGTATGCGGGTATTGCCATTCAGAATAAAATGCTGGCCAGGATAGGCGAAGTGCCACCTGCCCCAAATGCCTCCGTACCAATTTTTGATCCTAAACGGGTAGAAGGCGAAATGCGTTTTTTACGTGCATTATCGTATTTCGAATTAACCAAAAGATTTGGAGGCGTACCTATCGTAGATAAAGTTTATGCGGTTACCGATGATATGAACACCATACCGAGGAGCTCTTTTGCACAGGTAACAGAGTTTATCTTAAAAGATATTGAGGTGGCGCTTACTAAATTAGGTACTGATGCCGATTACGGAGCATCTAATTATGGACGTCCAACGCTTGGTGCTGCACTTGCATTAAAAGCCCGTGTTTTATTGTATGCTGCAAGTCCGCTTAACAACCCAAATAACGATAAAACCAAATGGCAGGCTGCTGCCGATGCTGCTGCCGAAGTAATGAAAGGCGCTGATGGTTTGGCCAAACAAACATATGCGCTACAGGCAACTTATGGTGATCTGTTAAATTTACCTTCTTCTCCGGAGTACATCATGATGAGGATTAAAGGACCAACCCCTCTGGCCGGAGAAATGATGCAGGATTTTTCGATGTCACCGGGTTCTGGTGGTGCACAGGGACAAATGAACCCTACACAAAACCACGTAGATATGTACGAAATGGCCAATGGTAAAGCCATTACCGATCCTACTTCGGGCTACGATCCGCAAAAACCTTATCAAGGCCGCGAACCACGTTTTTATAACAACATTATTTATAACGATTTAGCATGGCAGGGTAGAAAAATAGAAATGTGGACTACTACCGATGCGGATGGCAAAACATTGTTCGGTAAAGATTATAGCACCACCATTACCTATACCGCTACACGTTACTATTGCAAAAAATACTGGCCTGAAGTGTACAGAACGGTAGGCGGAAGTACAACTTTACTGAATTATCTCTATTTCCGTTATGGCGAAATACTGCTAAACTATGCTGAAGCACAGAATGAGGCCGTGGGGCCGGGTGATGTTAACGGTTCTGTTTATGCCCAGTTAATTGCGCTCCGTAAACGTGCCGGAATACAGGCCGGTGCAGATAATCTTTATGGTTTAAAAGCCAATATGACACAGGATGAGATGCGTACGGCAATCAGGCACGAACGCGCCATCGAACTGTCGTTCGAAGATCACCGTTGGTATGATATTATGCGTTGGAAAATTGGTGCGCAGGCCATTGCTGTTCCGATGAAAGGAATGAATGTAGTTAAAAATACAAATGGAACTTTTACCTATACGCCGATTGTACTTGGCCCAACTTTCCAGAAAAGCTGGACAGAGGCACAAAATCTTTATCCAATCCCAAGAGCCGAAATTTATAAAAGCAAAGGGGTTTTAACCCAAAATCCGGGTTGGGAATAGTTGATTTAATCATATAACGCTAAAAGATTTTCGAAAATGAAATTTATAAAATCAAAATATATAATATGTCTCTTATTCATGATGGCAGGGATGCTGAGTGTTTATGGACAAAAACCTGATGAAAAGTTAACCCTAAGCGGAAAAGTGGTAGATCAGGATAAAAAACCGCTGCCCGGGGTAGCCATTTCCATTCAGGAAGATAAAACCAATAAAGCGGTTTCTACCGGTACAGATGGTACTTTTACCATAGAGGCAACCAGCAGTGATGTACTCGTATTTAAATTTGTAGGTTACGGAACCATATTAAAACCGGCACTTGAAGTGAGCAAAAGTGATGTGGTTTTAACCAGGTCGCTGGTTGATGCCAGTGATGATGATAATGTTTATATCCCATTTGGGGTAAGGAAAAGGAGAGAGGTTACGGCAACCATCAGCACGATAAGGGCCGAAAACCTGCCGCAAATCCCTTCATCATCATTAACCAACGTTTTTACCGGCCGATTGGCAGGCTTAGCGGTATATCCGAGTGGCTCACAGCAGCCGGGATACGATGCATCGAGCTTTTTGGTAAGGGGGCGTTCATCTTATAATAGTAACCAGGAACCCCTG